>JBEEMU010000431.1:0-5527 GCA_041192485.1 Bacteroidota bacterium
TTTAAAATATCAAAAATCGGTGTATTATCGTAGAGGCTCTAACCGTGTTATACGCGGCGGCTCGTGGAACAACGATGCAACGAACTGCCGTTCTGCTAATCGTAACAACAACACGCCTGACAATCGTAACAACAATATAGGCTTTCGCCTTGCCTCCCAGCTCAATAAATAGGTCAGGATAGACTGTTAATGAACAGATAATACACCCGTCCGTTTTTTATTTATTTTTAAAAAGCGGCAAACACATTTTATACAAGGCTCGTTAGTATCTGTATAGCAATACGGTAGAACGTGAGTCTTGTTTTTTTTATTTGCATAAAAAACGTTACCGACAACTACGGTTGTCGGTAACGTAATGCGTAAAATAAAACACTAAACAGGCGTAACGCCATACATTTTATCCATTTCACCACGAATATACTCTAAAACAGCGAAAAGGTCAAAAATATCATCAGTTGTAGCCACATAGGGTTTACTAACTGCATAAGTAGTGCCAGTAAAACCTACAAAAAACCAGTTGCGCCCATTTACATAAATGCCATAAATAGGCTTTTCGTCTTTATTGATTTCATAAGCCGCTACCATTGCTATGAGCAATTGCCCAAGCGGGTCATTGTCCCGATTTTTCTCGGGTTTGTACTCGTGTAGGAAAAAATGTGGTTGTTCTGGAATTTGACGACCACGTGCCAACATCCACTCTACTTTACCCTGCGTAGTTTTTGTACCATTATCGTATTGCACCGACATTGGGCGTTGTGTAAACACGCCGTACACCTTATTGGTGAAGTCCACTAATTTCATAAATGGGCTGATAAACAAAAACTTATATTCGTCTTCATTCCAACCTTCTATGCGCCACTCTGCCTCTTTGCGGTAGCCTTCTATCATACTATAATAGGGGTGATTGGTATCAAGGTGTAGGTGCTTGAAATGTACCAAAATGGGTAAGGTTTCCAAGCGTGTGATACCAAAGGTTTTCTCCACTTCTTCGGCTTGCCAATCCGCAAACGGCTTATGAGCAGTTTTTCGCATATTATATTATTTTTAATTTTTAAAACAAAACTTTTCCCCACAAAGATACGACGATATTCCAAAATACAACGTATCTTTATGCCTTATTTTCTGGGCTGGTGCGGCTTCAGCCCGCCACACAACACAAATCCGTTGAAATCTGGGCTGGCGCGACTTCAGTCCGCCACACAACAAAAATCCCTTGAAAAGCATGAGCGCAGCGAACTGTACGAAGTAAAATCGGCAATTTTATATTGGCGGGTTAAAACCGCGCCAGCCCATAAAAAAACGTTACCGACCACTACGGTTGTCGGTAACGTAATACATAAGAAAACTACAAATTCTGAACGATAATATCAAAATCTTCAAGACTTTTTACAACAACTTTTGGAAATTCTACTGCCGCAAGTACTTTAAAATGCTTATCGTTTGTTACGATAAAATCTGCCTGACTCGCAATAGCGCAATCCACAAATTTATTGTCATCGGCATCGGCTGTGATTAAGTTCCAACCAAAAAAGACTTCTTGCAAAACAGTATTTGGCAAGCCAATCAACAGTTCAACGATATTAGAAGCGACCAAGGCATTCGTTTTCTGTTCTATAATTTCGGCGTATTCGCTCACAATTTCATTGCTCAGCACAAGTGTAACTTGATGTGCTAAAATTGCATCAAAAATAGGACGATAAGGCGACTTTCGGGGCAAAATTGCCAATAAAACATTGGTATCAATCAGTACACGCATCATGCTCCACTCTTATTATAAGGTGTACGGTTATGTTCGTTTGCCCACTCGTTCATAGTTTCGCCTGTCCAGCCTTTTTCGTCCCAAAGCCTATCCATTTCATCGGAAGCGATTTTTTCAAAATAACCGCTCAATAAGCTTTTAACCTCCAATAGTTGCCCTTCGCTAAGGGGGTGCGCAAACAGACGTAACAACTCTAATTGCAAATTAGTCAATTTATGATTTGATGCTACCATACTATAAATATTTTTTAATTTTTCTTAAATAAAAATTCCCACCACAAAGATACGACAATATTCCAAAATACAACGTATCTTTATGCCTTATTTTTTAGGCTGGCGCGACTTCAGCCCGCCACACAACAACAAATCCGTTGAAGCACGGCAATTGAAAAACGGCAACTTATCTTGGCGGGTTAAAACCGCGCCAGCCCAAGCGCACATCATCATGAAATCAAACCTTTTCCTCCTCCTTGCCGCCCTCCTCTGCGCGGCTACGGCTATGCAAGCGCAAACCGAAAAACGCCTCGCCCTCGTGATTGGCAACGCCAATTATAGTATTGGGCAACTCAAAAACCCTGTGAACGATGCGCGTTCTATGCAGTCAGCCTTACAGGAATGTGGCTTTGAGGTCATTATTGCCGAAAATGCGGATAAGCGCACGATGAAGGCAAAAGTAAAAGAGTTCAGCGACCGCCTCGCAACCTACGATGTCGGCTTGTTTTTTTATGCTGGGCATGGTATGGAAGTAGATGGTATCAACTATTTGGTGCCTACCGATATGCAAGGCGGCATACAAAAAGCGGACGTACCCGAAGAGTGCGTACCGAGTCACTGGATACAAGAGCGTATGGCGGCGGCAGGAAAATATGACAAAACCGATATTGTCATTTTAGATGCTTGCCGCAATAACCCTTATCGTGGCTGGACGCGCGATGTTTCGGCGGATACTTGGGTGTCGCCCAAGCAAGTGCCAACGGGCTTGATTACTTGCTTTGCGGCTTCGCAAGGCGAAACTGCCGCCGATGGTGAGGGCAATAACGGCTTATACACCTCCGTACTCCTCAAGCACTTGCGCACACGCGGGGTTACGATAGAGGAAGTGTTTAAACGAGTACGCATAGAACTGCTACAGCGTGGCGGACAAGTCCCGATAGAAAATAGCAAACTAACTAAAACCTTTTATTTTGTGCCAGGCAGTGGCACAACACCTACGCCTACGCCCGTACCGATTGCCACCGACTCCGACGGCGACGGCGTACCCGACGCAGGCGACGAATGCCCTAAAACCTACGGCGAAAAACGCTTTTCGGGCTGCCCCGATAGCGATAGCGACGGTATTCCGAACAATAACGACCGCTGCCCTTACGAAGCAGGTACGCCTAGCAATAACGGCTGCCCACAAGCCGCAAAGCCCGAACCCACAAAACCAAAACCCGAACCCGTAGTCATAAAACCCGCACCTGCAACGACTACCGACCTGCCGAGCCACATGGTATTCGTGAAAGGCGGCACCTTCACGATGGGCGATGTGATGAATGATAAAGAATATGACAACGAAACCCAGCACAGCGTGACCGTCAGTGATTTTTATATGTCAAAATACGAAACGACCTTTGGCGAATACGATATGTTTTGCAACGCAACAGGGCGCGCAAAACCTGACGATAGCGGCTTCGGGCGTGGCAGCCGACCCGTGATAAATGTATCGTGGGAAGATGCGACTGCCTATTGCACTTGGAAAAGCCAACAAACGGGCAAAACCTACCGTTTGCCGACTGAAGCCGAGTGGGAGTATGCAGCGCGTGGGCGCGGCGCAAAAATCCGCTTTGGCAATAATAGCGATAATATAAATGACCAAAACGCTAATTTTGATGCCCGAAAGGACTATAAACAGGCTTATTCTTCCGAAGGACAATATCGTGGCGCGACTGTTGCTGTAACAGCTATGCCGAGTGCTGAAAATGCACTGGGTTTGCGTCATATGAGTGGCAATGTTTGGGAATGGTGTAGCGATTGGTACGGTACTTATGGCAGCACTGCAACCGACCCGCAAGGTACTGCTACGGGCTCTTACCGTGTTATTCGCGGCGGCAGTTGGAACAACATCCCGCAGGACTGCCATGCTGCTGGTCGCGACAACATCACGCCTACGAGCAGGAACATCAATTTGGGCTTCCGCGTGGTGTCTTCCAGTTTGTAGGAGGGTTCACATTGTTTCCTTGATATTGTGCAAAAAAGAAAATAACTATTTTTGTAATTCGTGCGGCAGGGCGAGTGGAACGAAGCCCTGCGCACACTGGGCTGGCGCGGCTTTAGCCCAATGTCATTTCTTTAAAAATGCGAAAATTAGCCTGTTTGTCTGTAATTCGTAGTAGTCACAAGGTTTCGCCTTTTTGCGACACTTTTCTTACGTTTATGGGTTCTGTTAGGGCGAATAGGTACAGTATATTTAGCAAACAAAGCTACAAGAATTTGTACCTTTTCGCGTGCTGTTTTTGTCTGCCACAACCCGAATAACTCAAAGGTAAAAATACCAATAGTGACACTGTTATTTACTTTTTTATCGTATTTGAATTGCTTTTTTTTTTCGTAACGTCCTCATTTACAACGTCTTGTGCTGCCGATACGATGATTTGATGTAAATTATAATTAAAAAGTGTGGCATAGACTTCTTGGTAAATACCTTGTGCTTTATGCGCCAAAAAACGCATCATAGCAAACTTGTTTTTCAGTACATCAATTGCTGTTTCTACGCCCCAACGTAAGTTATAAAGCGGACCAAAAAGTTCGGGAGGAAACGCTGTTGTATCAAACAAAGAAGTCGCTAAGACCTCTATTTCGCCGCTTGAGAGTTCTACACGAACGAGTCGAACCTGTATAGTTTCGCCCTTAGGGATAGTTATATCTTCATAATTTAATACACTACTAGCCGTAAATGTGACAATTTGGTCTTGCTTGCCTGAAGCCACAAATGCTTTAACCACATTAGTGACTAATTTCATCCGAATAACAAAATGTTTCTTAGATTCACTGAGCAGATACATACACATAAAACTATCAAAATTACGGTCAAAGAGCGTCAAATCTCCTTTACTTCTCGGGGTTAAGAGCCAGTCATATGCAGCAGACAACTCACTTTTAGTAATTGGAAAAAGTTCTGCCCGAGTAAAGGTTTTATTTAAAACATCCTCCTCTAAAAGCAATCGCGCCATGGGTGTTTCCGTAATAACACCTGTTTTGGAGCCATTTTTATGCAATCCAAACTCTTTACGAATACTTTTGGTATCGGGCAGTTGTATGCTCGTTCCGTCAATTGCACGCAGCCGAAATCCATGCCATTTTGTCAATACTTCCTGACCTTCTTCCTCTATCGTTTGCACACCTAGTTTATATAAATCCTCGAATAAATCCGCTTCTATTTTATATCTATTTTTACAAAATGAAGAGACCATTACTTGTTCTAAGTCATTGATTTTCATTCGTTTATATATTTCTACTTGTGTACTATGTTGCATATTAGACAACAACAACTGTACGGTTGTGTCAAACGATAATTTACCTTCACGGCTAAAATGTTTTTCATCGGTTCTATACCTATCTATCATTCGCAAGTCTTTACAAAACGCTTGAGTTTTGCTGATTATTAGCGCTGCTATCGCCTCCATCTTTTCTTTTATTTGTGACATGGTAAATTACTAATTGGTTGATTAAGAATAATTATTTCGCCACAAAGATACGCTTTTTTTGCATTTTTAAAGAAATGACATTG
>JBEEMU010000432.1:0-4931 GCA_041192485.1 Bacteroidota bacterium
CCCGAAGCTACGCCCGCTGCTATTTCAAACGTGATAAAAAAATCTATTTTAGTAGTAGGCGTTGCCGCCACGATATTAGCCCTAAAATACGAAAGCGTCTATGCCCTTTGGGTTTTATGCAGCGATTTTGTCTATTGCATCTTGTTTCCGCAACTCGTCTGCGCCCTATTCGACCCGAAAGCCAATAAAACGGGTGCGCTTTCAGGCATGGCAGTGGCCGCTTTTCTGCGCTTCGGCGGCGGCGAACCCGCGCTACACCTACCCACCCTTCTTCCCTATCCGATGATAGAAGATGGGGTCGTGTTGTTCCCCTTCCGAACGGTCGCTATGCTGTGCAGCTTGCTAACTATCATCGTTGTTTCAAGGCTTTTTAGAAATAAAAGGAGCGTTTAAGCTACTCACCTATCGCCTTTTGCGCAAGACTATTTGCAACTAATTGCAGCAAAATAGCGGGGTCAATGTCGGCGAGTTTTTGGATATAAATACAGCCCTTTCCCGTTTTGTGCTTCCCGAATTGCGCTAAAAGAGCTTCGCGATTTTCCAAATTAGCCGATAAATACAAGCTAATGGCGTTCGCACGCGAAGCAAGACCCGCTAACGGCGCATCGCCCTCATGGCCACTTTCATATTTATAATGATAAGAGCCAAAACCAATAATGCCTGCGCCCCACATTTTGGGGACAATGCCTGTTTGTTCGGTTATCAAATCCACAATTGCGGTGCAATCGCTGCGTCTTTGCTCATTCACAATTGCGGCGAGGTAGTCGGCTACGCTGTTTTCGGTTTCTACCGTTTTATTTTTTGCCATAATGTTAATGCTGGTCATCTAATAGAGCAGTCAACTCCTTGGTGCGCTGTTTCGTCATTTCAGTTAGACAAGAGTTATACATAAGCGGATAAATAGAGCCGCCGTCATACTGCATACAAGCATATTTGCAGTGCAAGTCGCGGTATTTTATCCACGCTTTTTCCGCTTCTAATAAGGCAGCTTTACTTTGCGCATCGGCTACTTTGACAACCTTATTGTAAACAAGATTGAGTTGTTTGTCGGCTACTTTATATTCTGCTGCCGAAGTTTGATTCAGTTCTGCTTGCGTTTGTGCGAATGACGCAGCGAGAAAAGTTGCTAAAAAGATAGCAATTAGGCTTAATTTTTTCATCTGATGCAATGAATGTGATTATGAATGTGAAAATGAATGTGAAAATGAATGTGAAAATGAAAATAAATGTGAGAATATCGCCTACAAAGGTAGGTAATTTTAGTCAAATTACATTTTTTCTTTTTTTAAAACAATTTTTTATAAAAAAGCCCTAACTTTGCGTTTTCTAAAAATATAACGAATGGCAAAAAAGCAAGCTTCAAAACCTGTTTCTAATCAAAAAACAACCGCAACGCCCCAAAATTTGGCGGCGGAGCCTACTACCGTAACGACTGCGAATCAAGACGTTATTTTACTGCCTGCGGGTATCAACGGCTATTTAGGCTTGGCGGGCTGCTTGATATTAACGTTTCTTATCTTTGCGAATGTGTTGGGCGCAGGCTTCGTAAACTGGGACGACCAAGGCTACATTTGGCTCAATAAGCTCATTCAGCCTATTTCGGGCAGCAGTTTGTATGCCATGTTTACCGACCATACATGCGGCAACTATTCGCCCTTAGTCGTGCTTACTTACAGCATCGAGCATCTTTTTGACAAAATAATAGATGCAACGAACGCGCAAAGCCCCGACAACTTCAATCCATTTATCTATCATTTAGATAATGTTTTACTGCATTTGGGCAGCACAGCCTTAGCCTATTTCTTCTTCCGCGCCATTGGTTTAAAAGATTGGGGATTGCTTTTTGCAACCGCGTTGTTCGGCATACACCCGATGCGCGTGGAAAGCGTGGCGTGGGTGACGGAGCGCAAAGACGTGCTTTACGGCGTTTTTTATATTGCCGCATTGCTTTTCTATTGGCGATACATCAAAGAAGACACAAACAAATTGCGCAATTTGCTGCTAACAGCCTTCTTTGGGCTGCTCGCTTATTTCTCCAAAATTCAAGCGGTCGCCTTGCCCTTGACCATGCTCGTTATGGATTATTACGCCGATAGAAAGCTAACGGATATAAAAGTGTTGACCGAAAAAATACCTTTTTTTGCTGCCTCACTGCTTTTTGGTATCATCGGAATCAGCTTTTTGCGCGAAGCAGGCGGTTTTGAAGAAACAGGCTACTCGTTGCTTTCGCGCTTGTTTTTCGCAACCTACTCGCTTGCGATGTATTTGCTGCGCGTTTTCTTGCCGCTCAATTTAAGCACGTTTTACCCTTATCCGAAAGAGATAGACATTCCCGTAGCCTATTACATCACGCCGTTTGTGGTGGCAGCCGTTAGCTATGGCGTGTGGTATAGCACACGTTTCACCAAGGCGGTTGCCTTCGGTTTCTTATTCTTTTTAGTCAATATCTTCATGCTTTTGCAATTCAAAGGCGCAGGTAAAGCCTTCGTGGCCGACCGCTTTACCTACATTCCGTATATCGGCTTGTTTTTCATTTTGGCACACTACTTCCAAAAAATGTTGGACGGGAAATGGTTGGCTCCGCTCCAAAAAGTAGCCCTGTTTTTGGCTATCGGGTTTATCACCGTGTGCAGCATTTTAACCTTTATGCAAAATAAAACCTGGCTTACAAGCGTCAACCTTTGGGACAATGTGACCAAAAACTTTCCGAATGACGCGCTTTCCTGGACGAATAAAGGACTGGCTTACGACGACGCAACAAAACGACAGGGCATCAACGAAGCCGATAAAACCGCCGCCTACGAAGGCGCGATAGCCGCCTATTCCGAAGCGATGAAAGTAGATAATAACTATTTTGATGCTCCTTATAATAAAGCAGTTGCCTTATTCAATTTAAAACGCTACCCCGAAGCCGTAGGCGCGTACACCGAAGCCATCAAGGTGCGCACAAACAACCCGAAGGAGGGCAACCGTTATAAGGAGGAGTTAGCGCAAGCCTATTATAGCCGCGGACTAACGTATAGCAATATGAAAGAGTTGCAAAACACCGTGAAAGATTATCAACAAGCCGTGACAATAGGCTATAAAGGCAAAGAAGACGGCGAAATTCAGCGAAGCATCGGCGCAGCCTACGAAGCGGGCGGCCAACACGCCGAAGCCCTTAAATACTACGACCAAGCTATCGCAAAAGCGTCGGCTAAAAGCTTGAATCCGCAATTGGCCGACTATCATTATATGAAAGGCAACTCGCTTGCCGCCACAGGCGATATGGCACACGCGATTGAAATGTATGACCAAGCCATTGCTTTTAAGCCAAACTATGTGGACGCTATCAATAATAAGGGCAACGCAATTGCCAGTATGGGGAAACCAAAAGAAGCACTGCCCTTTTTTGATAAAGCCATTCAATTAAAACCCGACGCACCAAGCTATTATGCCAACCGCGGTTTGGCCCGAAAAGCGGCAGGCGATATGCAAGGAGCTTGCGCCGACTGGCAGAAATCAGTGAGCTTAGGCAATACTGGTGCGCAAAGCCTTTTGCTGCAATGCAAGTAAGCGGTTTATAGGGCGCGTGAACAACAACCGTTTCTTAGTAAACATAACTGCTCTACTTAAAACAACTTAGACAAAATCCGACAATCTAAGTTCGGCCTATTAGCAAATCAATTTGTACACCGTCCGCCGTTTCGCTGGCAGCGATAGACAGGGCGTAAATTTCTGATACTATGTTGATTTGGTGGAAACATCAAATATTAGGAGTGAACTACCGCACTAAGGTGCCGATGTTTTCGCCCTGCACGATGCGTTCCAAATTGCCTTCTTTATTGATATCAAAGACAATAATCGGCAAATTATTTTCCTGACACATCGCGAATGCCGTCATATCCATCACATTTAGGCGGTCTGAAATGGCGGTTTGAAACGATATTTCGTCATATTTCGTGGCCGTCGGGTCTTTTTCGGGGTCGGCCGTATAAATGCCATCAACGCGAGTGCCTTTGAGAATGACATCGGCACCTATTTCGTTGGCGCGTAGGGCGGCGGCCGAATCGGTTGTGAAAAACGGGTTGCCCGTGCCGCCTGCGAGGATAATCACGCGGTCTTTTTCTAAATGGCGGAAGGCGCGGCGGCGAATATACGGCTCGGCTACTTGCGAAACCTCGATAGCCGACAAAACACGGGTGTGAATGCCAATGTGTTCGAGGGTGCTTTGCAAGGCCATCGAGTTGATTATCGTGGCCATCATGCCCATATAATCGCCCTGTACGCGCTCAATGCCGCTTTCGGCAGCCGTCAAACCTCTGAAAATGTTACCGCCGCCGATGACGATAGCAACTTCTGCGCCCAAGTCTTTTACCTTCTTGATTTCTTGCGCATAGTGCATCAACATCGACGGGTCAATGCCGTAGTTCTTTTTGCCCATGAGCGACTCGCCACTCAATTTTAATAAAATTCGTTTGTATTTTAAAGACATATTATATATGAAGGTTAAATATTCGAAGCGTTTGAAAGCGATGTGAAAGCGATGTGAAAGCGATGTTGCATTAATAGTGACGCATTTACCCTGCAAAGGTAGGGCTTTTACAAGAATAAAAAACAAAAAATCGCCCTTATTACACATTATTTCTATACCTTTGCCTTTTTTAGTTGATTTTGAACCACATAAACTGCATAAGAAACACCTAAGAGGTAGGTGCTAAAAACTTAGATGCCTTATGTGGTTCAAAAGAGCCGCAATTTACCTGCGTTCTGGGGTAATGAGAACTGTGTTTATTTTGCTGTAGGCACTTAGTAGTCAATCCATTTAATCCTGTCGGATTGCGAGGTGCAGCGCACCGAAATATTTGTAGCATTGAAATATACGACCAAGCAGGAAGGTGCAGCGCACGCCAATCTAAAAAACGGAAGAATTAATAGGGCGGTGCGGGGCA
>JBEEMU010000433.1:0-5060 GCA_041192485.1 Bacteroidota bacterium
CGCAACGAGGTCGCTCATTCCCATAAATCTATCCATATTTACCCAGCCCGTTTGAGTGACTTCGGCAATGTAGTAGCCTGTATTTTGTTGAAACATTATTTCTTCGCGCTCTTTTTGCAAGGCAAGCACTAACTGTGCATCATTCGAAACACTATATTTTATATACATACTGTCGCGCCAGTGTTTTTGCTTCATAGCAAGCTCGGCGGCGAGGGCTTTATTCAACTCTTCCTCATCAGATACTTGGTAGCGCGTGTATAGAGAATCTTTAAGCCTTTTTCCGAGGCGTTGCTGCGCTAAAATACGCGCTGCAGAAAGGGCGGTATTTAGCTGGCGGTCATTTTTAACCTTGTATAAGGTATAAAGCGAGTCACGGAATTTCCGTTGCCGTTTCAAATCTTCATCTATCAATTTTGCAGGTATTTCGGAAACACTTTTGAGATGCAAGACTTGCAAGACTTCTTTACTATAGGCTTTTATCAAACTATCTGCCGCTATTCCTGCCTCGCGATACTCGTCGATGCTTTTCGGAGCTAATGCCTTAATTTTTTTACTAAGCGTATCTATTCGCGGTGTAAGTAATTTAAGTGCAATCAATTCATTTCTAAAATAATAGTTGGTTGTAGGTGCTTTGACCAATTCAAAAGCAAGTTGGAAGACGCGAACCCGTTTTTTTTGTAGGGCAATTTCTAAATCCATTGGCGTATTGACGTAGAGTTCGGCATACAAACGGCGCGACCATTTACTATCTTTTTTAGTGGCTGCACACGTTGCCAAAAAACTGTCTAAACTATGGCGGTTATAAAGTCCATAATGCGTTATAAAGCGTTGAATATGAGCCTTTTGGTGGTCAGTGGACAATCGGTCGAAAATCATATCGGAATAGGTCAGAGCTTCGCGGATAGTGATAGTGAGTTTTGTGCCTTTCGGAACATCGAATACATCGTTGCGAAAGCGGAAAACCGTCCCGCTTTTGGCAATTATAAACGTATCAATGCCGCTACGAAGGGCAAATTCTTGGTTTTTATCTTGCAAAACATTGACGAAAGCCTTAGTTACTAAGGTCATTTCCACGTCCACGCGGCGATTTTGCTGTCGGCCGCTGCCGGTTTCGTTGTTGGCAACAGGCGCAAGCTCCCCTTTGCCAACCGTTTTTATACGGCTTGCCGAAACGCCGTTTTGTTGTAAAAAAAGCCGAACTGCCTCGCAGCGATTGTGTGAAAGGAGCTGATTGGCCGCATCGGAGCCTATCGCATCGGTGTTGCCAGACAAAGATACTTGGGCGATGTCGCCGTTTTGCGCCCGCAAACTGTCTATTTGGCGCGTTAATTTGGCGGAAGTCTCGACTTTCAACGCATTTTTACCAAAATCAAAGTAAATATGGGTGCGAAAGGTGGCACTTTGCGCGAAAGCGGCTTTAAATGAAAGGCCTATAAGAAATAATAGGACGGCAATGTACTTGTTTTTTTTTTCATGACTTTGGTTTTTATTCCTTTTATGTGTTTGTTATCTGCCCTATGCGGTTCAAAATAAAGTTTAAAATAAACCTATGTGGTTCAAAATAAACTAAAAAAAGGTAAAAAGCAGTATTTCCACCAAAAAAATTAGTGCTAAGAAGAACGAAGAGTCGTTAAATATATAACGTAATTTTCGTGCTAAATATTGTCTATTTTAGTAAAAAAAGTGTGTGAAAGCCTTACCTTTGCCAGATGAAAAATGAATTAAAAACGGCAACTTATGCCATCATCGATATAGAAACGACGGGCGGCACCGCAGCGCGAGAGAAAATAACCGAAATTGCTATCATTTTGCATGATGGCGAGCGGGTGCTTGACACCTATTCCACGCTAATAAACCCAGAGCGGTCTATTCCCTATAATATCATTCAACTAACAGGTATTACCAACGAAATGGTTGCCGACGCGCCTAAGTTTTATGAGGTTGCCAAAGATATTGTAGCGTTTACGAAAGATTGTATTTTTGTGGCGCATAATGTGCAATTCGACTACGATTTTGTGCAAACGGAGTTCAAACGATTAGGCTTTGTATATCAACGTCGCCGACTTTGCACCGTGCGATTAGGCAGGTCGATTATTCCTGGCTATAAATCGTATTCTTTGGGGAATATTACGCGAGAATTGGGTATCTCGTTGCTCGGAGCGCACCGAGCTATGAACGACGCGCAGGCTACGGCCAAGTTATTTGAGATTTTGGTTAAAAAAGATGTCAATAATGAAATAGAATCGATGCTTAATCACGGCGTTGTGGCTACCCGATTGCCTAAAACAGTTTCGATGGAAATGTTGCAAGCCTTGCCCGAAAGCTGTGGGGTTTATTATTTTTATAATGCAAATAAAGAGGTGATTTATGTGGGAAAAAGTATCAATATTCGCAAACGAATCATGGAGCATTTGGCAAATAAACAGGCCAAAGCACAACGAATGATTGCTTCAATTCACGACATTACTTACACGGTTACAGGCAGCGAATTAGTCGCTTTGCTTTTGGAATCGCATGAAATAAAAACCTTAAAACCTAATTATAACAAAGCCCAAAAACCACGCGCAGCTACTTACGATTTGTTTTACTGGCAAGACGAAAAAGGCTATTATCGCTTAGAAACAGCCAAAACGCCTTCTAATGTAGAAATTTTGGCTTCCTACCCGTCCCATACTGAAGCAAAAATAGTACTAAAAACCTTGCAGCGAAACTATGGGCTTTGCGCCAATCTTTGCACGACTTTGCCCTCCGAGCGTGCTTGTTTTCTTTATCATGTAGGCGATTGCAAAGGTGCTTGCCTGGGCAAAGAAACGCCCGAAGAGTATAATGAAAAGCCGCTATTGGCTATCCGAAGTTTCCGCCCCGATAGGTTTTCGGAAGACTTTTTTTTGGTAGAAGAAGGGCGAAACTTAGAAGAGTTGGCTATTATTCTCATTAAAAACAAAGAGTATCAAGGCTATGGCTATATCGATAAAGATGCCGCAGGCAGCGAATGGTATGATGCAATAGAGGCTCGCAAACATAATTATAGTATTGTGCAAATAGTCAGAGAGTATATGCAGAGCAGCAAAAAGTGGCGAAAAATAACCCTTTAATCGCTCAAAAAAATCAATAATTTTTAGTATTAAACCACAAACTTACGCAATATGACAGCAGATAACAGGCTAATTATTCGAGAAGCTGCCCTTCAAACCTTAAACGTTGAAATTGCAGCATTACACGCTTTGTGCGAAGCAATAGACGCTGATTTTGAACAGTTTACGCAAGCTATTTTTAATACAACGGGTCGATTGGTTATTACAGGAATTGGAAAAAGTGCCATTGTAGCCCAGAAAATAGTGGCAACACTTAATTCAACAGGCACACCTGCGCTATTTCTTCATGCAGCCGATGCCATTCATGGCGATTTGGGCATGGTGCAAGCCAATGACTTGGTGCTATGCCTTTCAAAAAGTGGCGACACCCCCGAAATAAAAGTGTTGGCTCCGTTGATTAAAGCGATGGGCAATCCGTTGGCAGCAATGGTGTCTAACAGGCAGTCGTACTTAGCCAAACAAGCCGATTTTGTGCTACACACGCCTATTGCGCACGAAGCCGACCCGAATAACTTGGCACCTACAGCCAGCACAACTTCGCAAATGGCATTAGGCGATGCCTTAGCCGTCGCATTACTCACTTTACGCGGCTTTCAAGCTGCCGATTTTGCACGGTATCACCCAGGCGGAGCTTTAGGTAAACAGCTTTATTTACGTGTCTGCGACCTTACGGTGCTGCATGAGCGACCGATGGTTTTGCCAACCGCTTCTATTTCGGAAGTAATTAGCGAAATGACTTCTAAACGCTTAGGCGCAACCGCCGTTATTACTGAAAAAGGGGAATTAATGGGCATTATTACCGACGGTGATTTGCGGCGTATGATGGTAAATGTTATTAATATAAATAGCATTTCAGCATATAACATCATGAATAGCACTCCGAAGACCATAGAAAACAGTGAGTTAGCAATTCGCGCCTTAGAACTCTTACGAAAACACAGTATTTCTCAACTAATTGCCTTAGAAAACAGCCAATATAAAGGCATCGTTCATTTACATGACTTAGTGCGTGAGGGATTGATTTAAATTAGTCGCTCTGCTTACGTAAATAATGCACATCACAAGCATATTGAGAAACATCACAAGCATATTGAGAAACATCACAAGCATATTGATAAGCATCACAAGCATATTGATAAGCATCACAAGCATATTGATAAACATCACAAGCATATTGATAAACATCACAAGCATATTGATAAACATCACAAGCATATTGACAAGCATCACAAGCATATTGACAAGCATCACAAGCATATTGATAAGCATCACAAGCATATTGAAAAACATCACAAGCATATTGACAAGCATCACAAGCATATTGATAAGCATCACAAGCATATTGACAAGCATCACAAGCATATTGACACATTTAATAATAATATGCTTATTTTAAACTTTATAAATAGGAACCTGCACGAGCAAGTTAGGGTTAAAAGTTGTACCTTTGTGAATTTATCTGATAGTAATGATAGATAGTGATTTTGCGTTTTTACGAGCGAGCCAATACTGCGACAATGCGGGTTGTATGCACTACCAATTAGTTGGTGGTAATAACCTACGGATACAAAGCCGTAAGAATGCACAGCTGTATTGCAATGGGTGTAATAACAAATTTTCAGTTCGTCGTGGGACGATGTTTTACTGTTTACACACGCCAATGGAGCGGATTATTAGGTGTCTAGGTCTATTAGCGAGTGGTATGGGCGTGAACGCTGTTGTTCGGGAAATAGGTACTACGGCAGATAGTTTGCGGTCGTGGATGGCGTTGGCGAGCGAGCAGGTAGAAGCGTTTGGAGCGTATATGCAAGAGGATATGTCTTTGAGTCAAGTCCAGATAGATGAGTTTACACAAAAAAAGAAATAGTAAAGGTAAAATAGAATCAATAAGTACTCGTATTGTGATAGGTGACGAGGTGGAAATTTTGAATGAATTGTTAGATGCAAAGCGGTCTAAAACTATAA
>JBEEMU010000434.1:0-4157 GCA_041192485.1 Bacteroidota bacterium
AACAATGCCATGTGAAAGGTCGGAAAAGGCAACCGCTTGCAAATATTCGCCTTGCGGCTCATGAAAAAGCCAAGTTGCGCCAGCGTCGCTTGTAGTAAAAAAAAAGCCGTTTTGCCCAGTCACAATACCGTGATGTCGGTCTAAAAAAAAGACACTTTGAATGGCTTTATCATACATCGAGTCGGCTCGCCAGGTTTGTCCGCCGTTATAGGTGCTTAGGCGTAAGCCGTAGAAAAAGCGTTCGCCGCCAAAGGCGTAGCCCGTGTCGGGCGTAACCATTGTCAAACACCAAATAGCTTGATTGGTGTGGCTATCAACTTGTGTCCAAGTCACCGTGTTGTCGCGTTCGCGGCAGCTTTGCGCTAAAAAAATCGTTGTAAAAACAGCGCATAAAACAACGAAATAGCGGTAATTAAAACAAAAATTCAATTTTTATCAATTTTATTGCGTTTTTTGATGGGCAAAGGTACAACAAAATTGGTAGTTAAATAGATTTGGCGTAACTTTGTCGTTCAATGATTTTTATGAACATGACCGACTATAAAAAAAAGGGGAAAACGGCACTGTTTATCGGGCTGCTTGGCGGACTTTTTTTCGTTTTTTGCCTGTCTGCTTGCGGCAGCAAAAGCAAGGCTGATTTTGATACCGATTTGCAACATTGCCCCCAAAAGCCGTCGCCTATTTTCCGCGAAGGAATGAATGGCGTGAAAAGCGCGAAGTTCGATTTGCAAAAAACGCAAAGCATCGAAAATATCGTGTTTGCTGATAATTCTACTTTGGAGATTATCCAAATGGGTTGCGCACAAATTAGCCAAGAGTTTCGCTTCGAATTAACTAAAAAACAACCTAACCGAGCCGCCGCCGAAGTTGCCGAAGTTGCGGCTGCTAAGTTTGCGGCTATCGCCCAATTAGATACCAAATTAGTGGGTTTAGGCAACTGGTCGGGTATGCTCAAAGCGGTGAAAGATTCGTTGAAAATTGGCGAGCCAATCGAATTAGAGCCGCATCATTTTCTGAAATTAGATTGTCTTTCGCAAAACGAAAATTCATTATTGATTGTAACTATTTTCGAAAAATAGCGCACACCTGAACACTAAATTGTAGATGCCTTTGAAAAAAATATTTTTTTTACTATCGCTTTTCGTTTAGAATAAAAGGCATTATACCCGTTTTATATTATTGAAAATAAGACAAATAAATAATTGCATTTTTTATAACATATTCACTATAATAAATTTGTGACACGCAAATATTTGGCAGAACAAAAAAAAACTTTTTCCTTTGCAGTAAGATTTTACTTCCACTCTTTATTCTATGTATAAAATAGCCGTCTTCGCATCGGGAACTGGTAGCAATGCCGCTGAATTGATTCGTTTTTTCAATGAAAAAAACGAGGACGTTAAATCTGTAAATAATACGGAAAATAGGTCGAGAAATAATACTTATAGCGAAGTGACACTTGTGGTAAGCAATCGTCATAATGCAGGCGTTTTGCTACAGGCTTCGGCAGCCAATATACCTATTTGGATAGTTGATAAAGCCCTGTGGAACACTCCCGCAAAGGTAGTATCTTTTTTACAAAAAAACGGCATCGACTTTATTATTTTAGCAGGTTTTTTATGGAAAATTCCATTAGAGCTTTGCGCCGCTTTTCCAAATAAAATAACGAATATTCACCCGTCGCTTTTGCCAAAATACGGGGGCAAAGGTATGTATGGCTCCCGCGTTCATCAGGCCGTTTTGGAGGCTTGCGAAACAGAGTCGGGCATAACAATTCACTATGTGAATGAAAACTACGATGAAGGAAGCATCATTCAACAAATAGCTTGCCCTGTTTTGGCAGCAGACACGGTTGAAAGTTTAGCAAAACGTATTCAAACTATCGAATTAGCTACTTATAAAGTAGTTATAAATGATATTTTAACTAATATTTAATTCTTTGGTTACTAAGATATGATTAAATATTGTATTTAAAATATAAATATGCCGTACCTTTGCAGCGGCTAAACGAACACCAAACAATTATTCCATAATTTTCGAAGGCTTCTTCTTCTAACCACGTTTTTTATTATGCCATCACATTTTTCTCGTTTTCTATCAACGCTCTTAGCGTTTACGCTCCTCTCGGTTGCCAGCTTTGGCAAAACGATAATTTCGGGTTCCATTTCGGCTGCTGACGCAGAGGAAGTGTCTATCCAAGTTTATGAAAAGTATCTAAATAATACCTTTAAGGAGTATAAGCTCACGGTTGTTGCGCGTCAATTTCGCTTAGATAATTTGCCAATTACAGAAGCGCGATTTGTTACCCTTTCTTATAAAGGCAAAAAAATCGACTTCTTCGTTGCGCCTAATGACAGTTTGACGCTCGCCATAGATTCGGGTAGTTTTCCCGATGCCGAAAGCATTGTTTACGGCGGAAAGGGCGCGAAAAACAACCAAGTTTGGGGGGCGTATCAAGAAATATTTGGCGAAGACCCCTTTACTACTATGTATAAAAATGTAAATAAAGGCGTGTTTAGTTACACCTTAGAAAACGGTTTGGCAACGCGAATGGCGATGCAAGACGCAAAGCAATTTTCTACAACCATTGATGTTGAACGGCAAAATAAACGACTGACATTAGACGCTTTAGACAAACAGTATGGCGGATTAAACCCCGATTTCAAAGAGTTTATGTGGGCCGAAATAAACTACGATTGGGCGTATAAATATTTGGCTTACGGCTATTTACAGCCTAAAAATAATAAACTGCCAACCGATTATTTTGAAGCATTATTGCAAACGCCCGTTCAGAATGTAAAGGCGATGGGCAATGGCAAATATCAACAATATGTCTTGGCATATTTGAATTATTTATACCATCAAAAACCAACCGATGGCAATGCGTTTGTGGGTTTATATGGCTTTATAGATGAGCATTTGAATGCAAAAGCAGCCGAATTATTCAAAGGCGCGGTGTTTTGTTTGACCATAAAAGTGAAGGATTCGGCCGTTTCAACCCTTTATACCGAGTATTCGGGCAAGTATAGCAAAGGCGTTTATCATTTGGAAATAGACGATATTTACAAGATGTATTCGCAAAGTGCGCCGACGACGATTGCAGGGCAGCAGCAGGCCGCCAATAAAGAAATTGATGCAAAGATGGCGGCTCTACAAGCCCTAAAAACGCCGAATGGCACACCAAATAGTACGCCAGCTACTCCGCCAAGCGCCGCATTGTATCGCCGAAGCCGCACGGTTGTAACGGGTTTTATTGAACATGCAACGGTGAGCGATGTGGTCATTCATGTCAATCTGCGCTCGCTCAACAACTCGACAATCGATTATAAAAGCAAATTGCAAGGCGGCGCATTTTTCCGCATCGACAGCATCGATATAGAGGAGCCGCGAGTCGTTATTTTTGAGTATGACCGCAATAAAGTGGAGTTTTTCTTAGAGCCAAACGATAGCCTGAACGTCGAAATTGATGCCAATATGTTTTATAATAATATAAAATTTAAAGGCAAGGCGGCGCGAAACAACGAATGTTATACAGAATATCGTTTTTCTAACCCCGACGATATGAGTATTTTCAATATGACGACTTTCCGTAAAGGCATCTATACTTATGGTGTGAACACCGATGTTGATGAGCGAATGCGCGTTTTGAACCGCGCCGACATGGAAACGCGCTTGAATGTCGAACGCAAAAACCGACAGGATATGATTGACCATTGTGAAACAGCAAAAGCCGGCATAAGCAGCGGCTTCCGCCAATATATGTGGGCTGAAATAAACTACGATTGGGCTTATAAAATGTTAGTGTATGGCTATGCTTACGGCGAAAAAAATGATTTGAAAGCCGATTTTTGGAAGTTTACCGAAACCGTGCCTCTACAGAACGAGCAAGCAATGGGCAATGAAAAATACCAGCGATATTTGATGGCATACTTGAATTATTGGTATATGCAGAAGAAAGAAGAAGGCAGCCCCTACAACGGTCAGTATAAAAAAGCAGAAGAGTTGTTGAAAGGTAAACCCTTGCAATATTTCAAGGCATCGCTTTTGGTTGATGCCATGAATAACGGCAACATGGAAACGGTCGTGGATAACTATAAAGACTTCTCTTATAAAAACCACAACCCGTATTATGCCCAGATTTTGTTGGATATGTATCA
>JBEEMU010000435.1:0-2546 GCA_041192485.1 Bacteroidota bacterium
ACAACGTTGCGAAAGCGTGCGCACCAAGTTCGTAGCTTATTTTGTCGCCTGTGTGGAAATATTGAAACCAAGAGGCTTCGGCCGTGATTTGCTTGGGCGAGCCTGCGTCTGCCAAAATGCCATCATAGCTTAGGGTTGTCCAAAAAGAATGCCCTTTATAAGGGTAGGGACGCACGTCGCGGGTGTCGTGCGATAGGTTGTATGCTAAGGTGGCAAAGCGCTGCACTAATTCTCCGTTAAAAAAGGCATTATTGCTGTCGCGGACAATCGGTGTGATGGTATGATTGTTGTAGCCTGCGGTTAAGGAGTGCATGATATTATTGTCATTGCGGGGGCGATAAGCAAATTCGGCGTACCCGCGCCAACGCAAGAGCGGGTAATCGTCGTCGTTGCGCAAAAAAATCTGCCGACTATTCCGCGTGATTGTCTGCACTTCGCGGTTTCGCGCATAAAACGCACTCAGCGTCGCCCGAACAGTTTGCCCCTTGTTCAAATAGGGCGTTCGGTAGCTGACTTGCGCTTTTTGCGAATAGCCTATTTGGAAATTGCCCGCCAATCGGTCGTTATTGCCCGTAAGGTTGTAATGCGTGAGCTTGAGCTGCCAGTTCACGCGCCAAAGTTCGTGGTTTTGATGATTCCACCATTCGTCAAAATTGCGGTCGGCGAGTTCGGCAAACGGCACCGGATAAAAATACATGGCTTCATCAACCTTAATATCGAGGTCGATGCTGTCATTCCGCCAGTTTTTAACATTTATTTTCGCCCAGTTAAAAAGCGATGTATTCATTAGAAACTGCTCGTCGCGCTTCATTCGCGTCATTAGGTTGGCAAAATGCACCGTGTCGCCCTCGCGCATCGATACTTCGCGGCGGACAACATATTCGCGGGTAATTTTGTTACCCTCTACGGTAATCGTGCGAATATGCAAGATTGAATTTTGAGTGCTGTCTGTTTGTGCGAACAAAAAATACGGCATAAACAAGCAAAATAGCCTAAAAAAAAGGGTAAAAAAAGAAGAGTAATCAGTATGGAATTTAATAATGTATAGTTTGATATGAATGATTTGATGACGAATGATTTGATGGCGAATGACGCAGGAAGTAGAGCATAGATTGCCGCGCAAAGTTACGCCAATTTTGAATTGATTTTTATAATTTTTTAAGGCGGTTTTTTGGCGCAGTTTTTTCTGTCACTGTTTAGGGCTTCGTAACACGGATTTTTAAGGTTAAATCATGCGCAGGAGGTTGATTGTGGTTTAAAACGCAGCGTTATTTTTTTAAACGCAGAATTTCGCAGAGCGTGGGGCTAAAAGAGGACGCAAGAGTGGTTTAAACTTCACTTAAACCGCACTTATGCACCTCCTAACTGATGTTTACGCAGGCGGCCACAGATAAGTGGCATCGCCACGACTAATATTGTAACATTGGGTTTTAAGGAATGAGTAAAAGATAACTTGGTTCGTTTTACTCGTGTGCGTAGCACGTTTTCGTCAATAAAATGCAATTTTGGCTTGCATTTTATTTTGTTCATGTTAAATTTTTCGTACAACGCGCTGCGTTGAACTCAAAATTTGCCTTGCTTCTTGCCAAAATACTTCGCAAAACCTGCCCAAGTTATCATTTACACGTTCCTTAACACAAAACTACTATATCGGTCACTGCTACGCGGTTTGCGCGGTCGTGCGTAGGTGAGTTATTAAGTAGAAGAAGCTGCTTTTGTCTAAAAAAAATCGTCTTATAAAAGACAATCTTATTTTAAATCTTATTCTAAATCTTATTCTAAATCTTATTCTAAATCTTATGGCGACTATTTATATGCGCAATTTACTTATTTTTATCTTTATTTTCTGTAGCCAAACGGCTATTTTTGGGCAATTTGGCGGCGGCTCGAAGGCTATTCGCAAAATAAAAGACACCGAATTGATGGTTATTTTAGACCCAGCTTATGGCGATGGCTACAACGAAGAAATACAAAATGCCGTCAAAAAGTACTGGACGTTCACGAAATACCGCTTTATTTCGGGTCCGCAATATAAAAAATATTGCAACGACCCGAAATACTCTTTTCTGTCGCGTTTTGAGGTAAAAGAGGCTTCAGTGGTCGAAGAAAAAATCATCTTTCTGGGCATCATTCAAGGCGGAAGTTGCGGACAAGCAGTCGGCGATTTTGCAGCTTACTTCAACCTTTGGGTTTGGGGCGAAAAGGCTTACGCGGTAGAATGTGTGCGCACCGTGCAGATTTTACAAAACTACTTGCAACTGGGTACCGACAACGATATTCCTGCCCTCAAAAACTGGGAAGACATTTGCAGATTGTATAACCGCCGCAAACACGAGCTAAACGGCAAACAATGGCTGTTGCAAACCGCCGACGTGTTAGAAGAGTATCAAGACATCAGGAAAGTCCGCACAATATACACTCGCGGAAAGGTGCGTTTCGCCGAGTTTGACGAAATTGATGACGCAATAAAAGAAGGAAATGACAGTACGATTTACCACCAACTTTGCTACGATTCGGAAGGCTATCGTTTCCACGTCTGGTTTTTA
>JBEEMU010000436.1:0-4254 GCA_041192485.1 Bacteroidota bacterium
CGAATACGCGCCTGTCCTTTTGCGACAACGGGGTAGAAAAAACCGATGACGTAAATGCCTTCGTTTAAAAGCTCGGCGGCAAAATCTTGCGCAAGTTTGGCTTCGTAAAGCATAATCGGCACGATGGCGTGTTCGCCTGTTTTGATGTCGAAGCCTGCGGCAGTCATTTTCGCTCTGAAATAAGTGGTATTGTATTCGAGCTTATCGCGCAAAGCGGTAGATGCTGTTAGCAAATCTAAAACTTTGATAGATGCGCCTACAATGCTTGGAGCAACGGTGTTTGAAAATAAATAGGGGCGCGAACGTTGCCGCAAAATAGCTACAATTTCTTGCCGCGCTGCCGTGAAGCCGCCGCTTGCGCCGCCGAGTGCTTTGCCGAGTGTGCCTGTAATGATGTCAATTCTGCCCATGACATTTCTAAATTCGTGGGTTCCACGCCCTGTTTTGCCCATAAAACCAGACGAGTGGCACTCGTCAATCATTACTAAGGCATTGTATTTATCGGCTAAATCGCAGATTTTATCTAATTGCGCAATCGTTCCGTCCATTGAAAATACGCCGTCGGTAACAATAAGTTTGAATCGAGCGTTTGAAGCGGCTTGCAATTGCGCTTCGAGGTCGTTCATATCATTGTGCGTGTAGCGGAAACGAGCGGCTTTGCAGAGTCGAATGCCGTCGATAATGGAAGCGTGATTCAGCGCGTCGCTGATGATGGCATCTTGTTCGGTCAGAAGCGGCTCGAAAATTCCGCCATTTGCATCGAAGGCTGCCGCATATAATATAGTGTCGTCGGTGCCGAGAAATTCGGAGATTTTACGCTCTAATTCTTTGTGGATGTCCTGGGTTCCGCAAATAAAGCGGACAGACGACAAGCCGTATCCATGCGAATCGATAGCGGCTTTTGCGGCGGCCGTTACATCGGGGTGCGACGAAAGCCCCAAATAGTTATTCGCACAAAAGTTTAGGACCTCTGTTCCGTTCTGCAACTGGATAAC
Organism: Bacteroidota bacterium; assembly: GCA_041192485.1. Lineage (GTDB taxonomy): Bacteria > Bacteroidota > Bacteroidia > Chitinophagales > Saprospiraceae > JBEEMU01. The sequence continues at coordinate 996 of JBEEMU010000436.1, forward strand.
TGCGGCTTGCTCCGACGTGATGACGCGCTCTGTTTTAAATAATCCTGCTTCGCGAATATCGTTTAATTCGCCTTGCAAGTGTTGTTGAAGTGTGCCGTACATTTATTTATTTTTATTTTTTATTTTAAAAACCAAATCTTTTCATGGGCATCTTCAACTCGGCTACAAACTCGTGAAAATCAACCTCGATAGTATGGCGTTTGGTACTCATAAATTTTTTAGCAATATTATCGGAATCTTTTTCTGCTAATTCGCGAATATTGCTTGGTAATTCCCATTTTTTTATCATTAAATTTGCTGCGAGCTTCGATTGATAATCGGAAAGTGGCCAAATACAACCTTGCGGCTGCATCAACCCGATAAAAAAAAGCGAGCGATGTTCGGGGTGAAAAGCGCGTAGCCATAAAGGAATACGGTCGGCTTCCGCGAAGTTCACTATTTTTTCATCTAAAAAAGGGAATGTAATTTTATAGCCCGTTGCCGTAATAATCGTGTCGTATTCTGCCGAAACGCCATCTTTGAAATACACGGTATTACCTTCGTAGCGAGCAATATCTTTACGGGGGGTGATTTTTCCGTGACGTAAAAAATATAAAAGCTCGGAATTGGCAACAGGGTGCGATTTTAATAACGGATAATCGGGTTCTTCCAAACCATAATCTTTATAACTGCCAATAGCAATGTATAAACCTAAACGGCGCAACGGCGCACCCAAAAAATTAGGTAAACGAACGATTCCTTTATTAAAGGTGTCGGTCGGTTTTCCCATCAAGAGTTTTGGCACAATATAATAGCCGCGCCGCATACTGATATCGCAAGTTGCCGCAATTCGGCTGACCTCGACCGCAACGTCGCAACCGCTATTGCCCGCACCGACTACCAAAACACGTTTTCCGCGAAACGGTTCGGCTTTTTTGTAGAAATGCGAGTGCATCAAGTCGCCGCCCCAGTTGCCCTGATATTCGGGATAACGCGGGTTCCAATGATGCCCGTTGCAAACCATCACATAATCAAATTCGGTTATTTCGCCCGTACTGACTGTCACGCGCCATCGTTCGTCGGCTATTTTTTCTACTTTCTCTACCGAAGTATTAAAAATAATATGCTTTTCGAGGTCAAAATGTTGGCTATACGATTGAAAATAGGCTAAAATTTGTTTATGCGAAGGATAATCGGGGTATTCGTCGGGCATCGGAAAGTCGATGTATGCCGAAAGCGTTTTTGAGCTAATCAAATGCGTCGTTTCATAGACGGAAGAGTGTTCGTTGTCGTCGCGATACACCCAATTTCCGCCAATTTGGCCGCTTTTTTCATAACAAACCAAATTAGTAATGCCTACTTGGAGCAAATTTTTTACCGCAGTAAGCCCACTACACCCTGCGCCAATGATGCAAATACTTGGAGATGCCATATTTTTATAGGTTTTAAAATCGGAAAATTTCCATTTGCTGTGTGCCGCTTCCTTATTTTATTGCCGCCACTTTGTCGCAAAACGGGTTCATAATCGTTTCAAAAACGCGAAGTAAATGGCCGACCGTCATTTCATCGGCAAAATAAGTTTCGATGTCTTTGTGCAAAATATTGCCTTCGAGTTTTAAAAATCGCCAAGTAATGCCGTCGGTTACGCAGCCGTAAACAATCGGCGTAGGCATATTGTTTTGTGCATTAAAAATCTGTGCGGCAAACATTTCCGCGCCTGCTTCGGCGATACTGTCGGCGATATTGCGGTTTTTGGCTTCTACCACACAAAAAACCGTCGATTTTATATCTTGCGACCGTTCTGCGCTAAATAAAAAATCGCAATAGCCGCTCAATCCGCGCGTTTTGTCGATATCGAAGTGGTAGCCCGCATAATACTGGCACCGATAGCGTTGATTTTTAATAAATTCTTTGAAAATAGGCACAATAAAATGTGCTGCACGAGATTTTTCGCTGCCGAGAGCCATGTATGAAGCGTAGGTCAAATCTTCTACCAATGCAGGGCTTGGTTTCATTGCAGGAAGTGCTTTTTTATTGAAAAGCACGACATCTTTTTCGCGAATATCGAATGCTTCGCGCAAAATGTTTAGTGTAAATTCGCTGTATGCCATAAAAAATTAGAAAATGTTAATTAAAGTGCAAAAGTACGACTTTTTAAGAATGAAATTCTATGAAAATATTTTTTTTATAAAAAAATTGTACTAAAACCCTTACCTTTGTCGTTATGAAAGGAGATTATTGATTTATAAACCAAAACTTTTACCATATCATGCTTAACAGACATAGCTGGAATTATATTGGGCAAACGGGCAACGTGCAACTTATTGCCTTGCAACACGACACTTCGACGGGCGATTTGCTCATTTTTTATGGCAAAGAATTGCTGTGGGCAGAACGCGGTGTTCGCGGTGCGCAAGTCATTTCGTTTTTTGCCGACGACGAGTTGTGCCGAATCCACGTTTCGCCGAAAGGCAACCAACTATTTTATGAATTTGAAATAGACAGAAAAGAAAACACGCCGCTGAATAATATACGAAAAGCGGAGGAGCGAAGCAATTGGCTGAAAAGCTTTCTGTTTGTCGGTGCTATTGCGGGAGGTTTGGGCGCATTTATTCTTGGCGGCTATCTTATTAATAAATATGCTGATAGGAAGGCTTTGCGCGAAATAGGCGTGAATACGACTGCCAAATTCATTGTGTCGCACACTTTCAACCATGCAAGCCCCGAAATAGCCTGCCGCATTGCCGTGAATAGAACGTTTGTTGATAACTGGATAAAATTAGGCTTTGTGGGCGATAGTTTGGTCTTGCCCTGCGGCTTGCCCGTTTATAACGACGACCAGTTTTCGGCGCGAGTGGACCCCAACGAATTGACAAATAATAGCGTGGATTTGGAATCGCCGAGCGACACAACTGTCCGCGAACTTATTTTCCGCACCCGCGACAACTATCATTTCCGACACCCCGAAACAAAACTCGAAGACATAGATTGTTTGGTTCGCCGCATTCATAAACTGGCAGGGCTGCGCGGCATGGCCGACTTTTATTACCAAGACGAGCCGCCAATCCGCAATATTCTACACAATAGCATGACCTATTACATACTGACACGTCACCCCGAATTTGCTGAAAAAGTACTGACTTGCCAGTAAGTAGAGCTTACTTAAAAAGCAGCTCTTTGGCGGGCTTATATCATTTAAAAAAGCAAGGAATAGTTCTTTACTTCACGACCGTCACATCGCCGACCAAGGTTTCGGTCGTGCCGTCGGCATATTCTACGG
>JBEEMU010000437.1:0-5027 GCA_041192485.1 Bacteroidota bacterium
TTTGCAAAATACAATTAATAAGTTTACAACGAGGCTTTGAATGATGTGGCTTGTTGCGCTTTCACCGAGTTTGTTATCGAGTTTGTTATCGAGATTGTTATCGCTCATAAGGAGGAGGAAGAGATAGTTGTCGTGGATACTGAAATTGAGTATAATTTGAAAGTTGCCTATTGCTTTCATATTCTGAAAAAAGCCGCGCTGCTTGTTTTCGGAACGAGCAGCGCAGCGGTTTTGCAAGGTAGAGAACGTTTTAAACCATGACGCTTTCAATGGCAGAATACAAGCGTTCGGTCACATCGGCGATGCTGCCCGTTCCGTCAATTTTAGCCGTTTTGTCTTGTTCGGCATAATATTCGGCAACAGGAGTTGTTTGCTCGTTGTAAACCGAAAAGCGGTTGCGGATAATTTCTTCATTCCGGTCGTCGGCACGTTCCGACATTTCGCCGCGTTTTAGCAACCGTCGCGTCAGTTCGTCTTCATCAACTTGCAAGGCAATAAGTTGTGTGATGCTTTCGCCACGCTCTTCAAACAGCGTATCGAGGGCTTGCGCTTGCGGGATTGTACGCGGGAACCCGTCTAATAAAAAGCCTTTTACGTTCGGGTGTTCCGACATTTTTTTAGCAAGCATTTTAATTGTCACGCTATCAGGCACCAGCTCGCCTTTGTTGATATAGCTTTTCGCTTCAATTCCGAGCGGCGTATTGCCTCCTATTTCAGCTCGGAACATATCGCCCGTGCTGATGTGTAGTAAATTGTAGCGATTGACCAGATTTTCAGCTTGCGTACCTTTGCCACAGCCAGGAGGTCCGAATAGTATCAAATTAATCATAACGTAATAATCGTATTTTAGTTAAGTAGTAAGATATTTATTTATGTATGATGTATGATTACGATGTAGTGGCAAAGATACTTGCTTTTTTATAATTATCATAATAAATTAATTAAAAAAATAAAAACAAGCTGTCGTACCTTTGCAAGATGATTTCTATAACCTATCAATTAGCCGATTTGCCACAGGTTGCTGCGCAAATTCTGGCAGAATCGCCTACCCGTATTTTTACCTTAGCGGGGCAAATGGGCGCAGGAAAAACAACGCTTGTTGCCGCGTTCGGGCATATTTTGCAAAGCCAAGACGTAGTAGCAAGCCCAACCTTTCCTATCGTCAATCAATATCAATGTGCGAATAATCAACTCGTTTACCACTTGGATTTATATCGGTTGAAAAACGGTCAAGAAGCCATCGATATTGGTATTGAAGATATTTTATACGATAAAAAAGCGTATATTTTTATCGAATGGCACGAACTCATCGAGGAGTTACTGCCCGAAAATACGGCGCATATCTGTATTCAAGTCATCGATGAAAATACGCGCACCATCGATTTTTCGTTTTAAAAAACAAGCGACAATAGCCCTTCGATAACAAGGTTGCGTCGATAGGTGGCATTTTCGAGGTAATTTATCAAATAAGTACCGTCGCCGCCCGTCACTATAATATTAATGCTTTTTTCGCAATTTTGTTTATATAAATTTGCAAAACCTTGCGCTTCCATCGCTGCGCCGAGTTGCCCACCTGTTCGAAGGGCGGTTTCGGTGGTATTTCCGATGAAACTTGTCAATTTTTCGCGCTGCACGAGCGGCAGTTTTGCTGTAAATTCGTGCATCGCCCTAAAACGCATTCCGATACCAGGAGAAATAGTGCCGCCCAAATAGTCGCCGTTTTCGGTAACAAAATCGTATTTTATACAAGTTCCTGCATCTATAACCAAGTTATTCTGATTCGGAAAATGCGCCCAAGCCCCACATACGGCCGCTATTCGGTCGCACCCAAGCGTATGCGGCGTGCTGTATTTTAGGGCAATTGGCAGGTTCATATCATGCGAAAGCAAGGTGAAATCGGTTTTTTGTGTTAAAAAATCGACTATTTCTACCGTATGATGCACCACACTGCATAAAATACTGCTTTTTACTTTAAAATTAGTGCATAAATCGTTTAAAAAATTGATAGATAGCGTTTTTTTTGATAAAAAAGCAAGCTCTTCGCGGCTTTTTTTATCAAAAATGGCTAATTTTATGCGTGTATTGCCCCAATCGATAGCCAAAATGGTATCGTTTGGGCTTGTGAGGGTGTTATTTTTTTTAATATTAAGTGGCAATTAGGTGGCAACTTAGTTGAGATTATAGGCTTATTTTGTTACATTGAATGTTTCACGCGCTTTTTGCGTACCGTCTATATTTGTTTCGATGCGTGTCCAAGTTTGACTATTTGTACCAAAACCGTCGATAGTGTAAGTAAAAACGGTGTCATTATTAGTGCACGAGTTTAAAATAAAACCGATTCGATGCTCGTCACTCTGCCAGCGAAAGGTTTCGTAGCAAGGCGAGCTTGCCGCAAAAAATATGGGCGAATTAACTTGTTTTTGCACCAAAAACTTGCCTTCGCTTACATTGCCTGCCGCTACATTATTGAGCAGAACTAATCCAATGTCTGTTGCAGCCAAGGTGTCGTGTATTTGATTGTTTTGGTAGGTTGAGTAACTCCATGACTTTACCTGCCAGTTGCCAATTTCGGGGACAAGTGCTTCGTTCAGATGCACACTTTCTTTCTTACAGCTTGCGCAAAGCAGCAGAACATTTATAAGAAAAAGCGGGTAATAAATAGCTAATCTATTGATTTTTACACGCATATTTGATATTTTTTTCATATTTTTTTGATATTATTCTCTTTTGGTTGGTAGAGGTTGACAAGTTAAACAGAACGTAAATTGAGCCTTAGGTGGTTAAAAATAGTTTCTTATATGTTTTTAATCTATCGCCCGAATGGGAATACTTTAGAAAATTATCTTGTTGGGCTGCAATTCCTAGCATACGCCGTAGGATAGTAAGGAACGGAGTATAGCTAATCGGGTTCAACGAAATTATAAAAAATGCCCACACGCATTTGCAAACCAGTTAGTGCGCCTGTGAGTTGTTCGCCGTTATCGATGGCATACTTCGCGGGGTCTTGCATATATTTCCCCCAATTTGTGGCAATATAGGTGCTTTGTTTTACGCTACTCACCTCGGCGATATTATTTAAGACGTAGCCATCGTTAATACTATAATTTGTATTTTTTTCAAAGACAATTGCAGGCAAATGCCAGTCGGCCATAAAGCCAACTTTTATTTGGGGCGCACCTGCAATAATTCGCAGTCCGACCATTGCGCCGCCATACGGTTTACTTTCAGAATAATAGCCGTTTAGCGGGTTTTCATCGCCATAGCTTTTAAAACCATCGGGGTAAAGCGTGTAAGATTCTAATTTTGTGGGGCCTCCCAAACCTAATCGCATACCGCCCGTAAGGTAGCCTGCCAAATACGCATTAGAGTAGCCAAAGCCGATATTTGCCGCAAAATCGTTGCTTGAAATGCGAATAACTTGTTTGTTGCCATTCGCAAACAAGGCAGATGTTTCGCCAATATAGGAATGATAGCCAAGCTCTAAATACACCCAATTTAGGTAGCCTGACACGCCGCCGTTCAGACTATATAGGGGCGCAAAGGCAGGCATTGCCTTCAGCAAGTTTGTGCGATTGTATTGATTATAGCTGTTGCGAAACCGCTCGAATGGCGTGTTATCGCTTCCGAAAACCGCTAATTCGAGCGGTATAGGCAGGGTTGCTGAAGCAAAGGCATAAAGACCTGCTTGTTGTTGCGCCTTGCTTATCTGGCCAAATAGCAAGAAAAGAAGGGTGAAATAGTATGGTGTTTTTTTATTCATAAAAGGATATTTACTAACGTAGAAGGTAGTAGATGAATGATGTTCTTTATATTAGGTTGTGACCATCTGAAAATGACGCTAAGTAGTAGTGTATAAAGTAGTAGTGTATAAAGTAGTAGTGTATAAAGTAGTGTATAAAGTAGTAGTGTATAAATAATCACGGTTTTGAAGTCCCGTTAAATAGGGCGTTCTGGCGTAATGATAACCGTGTTTATTTTGCAGCAGTCGCTTACGAGACCGCAAAGTTAAGCAAAGATACAATTTTTTTATAAATGCGTTAAAATATTCTTTCTTTCAAAATTTGTTGAAACTGCGTTTTGAAAAACTTATTGAAAAATTCATTGAAAAACTGCTTGAAAAAGTGTTTGAAAAACCTGTTAAAAAGCCGACACAACTATCAAAAGTTGTATCGGCTTTATAGCACTTAGGAACTAAATAATCGGCTATTTTATTTGCCTGCACAAAGTGCGTTCATTTCGTAAGTGCCTGCGGCAAAATAAACACGGCTATCATTAGCCCAGAACGCCCTATTTTACTGGGTTTAAGTGGGCAATTATTCATATAATACTATGTATAAACGCAACTTAGGGTTGCTTTCATACTCTTTTTATACCAACACTGCGTTGCTCAAAACGTAAGATAGTACTTACTGCGATGCGGAGTTCAGTCCAATAGAAGCAATTTTTATTGCTTTTATTTTGCAGATGCCTCGTTTTTTTTCCCTTGTTTTAACGTAAAATGCTTCGCAAAACGTAGGCAAACTATCTATTGCCTAAGCCCTTAAAAAGCAAGATTTTTTTGCAAAGAATATCATTTTGTAAAGAATATTTTTTTTGTAAAAAAAGTATTGCAAATTTTTATTTACAAAATATTATTTTTGAATAATCAAACGCTGAATTTTGCCTTCGCCTAAGCGCACAAAGTAAACGCCGTTTTGAAGTTCGGGCAAATCCATCGTGATAAAATTATCGCCTTCCTGCAAAGCAAGCGTTTTTACAAAAACTTGACGGCCGCTTAAATCGTATAAGGTAAACAATTGTTCGCCTGCTGCATTGGCGGTTTGTGCAATATTCAAAACGGTAGAAGCGGGGTTCGGATAGAAACCATTTGCTACGGCTTTGCTTGCGTTCGGGTGGTCTAAGATGAAAATTTCGCCGTCAGCAACTTCTGTGCCGCTGCTGTTGCCAAAGAACGCCGTGCCGCTTGTATTTGCGGTAAGCGTATAGCAACTTGTGCTATAAACGCCGCCATAGCCGTAAACATACAC
>JBEEMU010000438.1:0-5148 GCA_041192485.1 Bacteroidota bacterium
TTTTGCCCGTTATTTTGCCCGTTATTTTGCGGTGCTTTTTGCTGATTTTCGGCTGGCGTTTCAATCGACGGCGTTGCATTTGGATTTTCTTGTATGAAAATTCCTTTTAAATTTTTAAAAAAATCTGGCATCGTTAGGTTTTTTCGTGACTGTTAAGTTGAAACACTGTGGGGCGTTGAGGTTTATCTCAACGTAGATGCTGAAAAGTGGCGTTGGGCGTTGAAATTTATCTCAATTCTTCCAAGGCCTCCGCCGATAGCAACTCCATTGTTCTGCCCGGATACACTTTTAGGGCTTCTTCTAAACAATTCATTGCGCCCGTTAGTTCCGTCTCTTTCAAAACATAAGCCATACGCACTTCCTGAATACCAAGATTGTCGCTTGCATAAAAACCTGTTCCGGGTGCGAGCATAACGGTTTCGTTATTTAAACTAAATTCTTCTAAAAGCCATTGGCAAAAACGGTCAGAATTGTCGATAGGCAATTTTGCGAAAGCATAAAACGCGCCCTTCGGATTCGGGCAAATAACGCCCTCCATATTTTGTAAGCGACTGACAACCAAGCGGCGGCGATTGTCATAATCGGCAATTGCTTCGGTGATATAGCTGTCTTCTACGTCGATAGTAGCTTCGGCTAAAATTTGCTCTAAGGTAGGCGGACTAAGGCGAGCTTGCGCAAATTTGAGCGCAGTAGCCATAACTTGTTTGTTTTTAGTGACTAAGGCTCCGATACGCGCACCACAAGCACTATACCTTTTTGAAATACTGTCTATGACGATTGCATGGTTTTCCAAGCCTTCGAGCGTCAAAATAGAAGTACATTCGCAACCGTCATACTTGAACTCGCGGTAAACTTCGTCGGCAAAAAGGAATAAATCATATTTTAAGCAAATGTCGCGCAATTGCTCCAGTTCGTTTTTGCTGTATAAATAGCCCGTCGGATTAGAGGGGTTGCAAATCAAAATTGCGCGTGTTTTTTCGTTTATCAACGGAATGAAAGCGGAAATTGGCGGCAAGGCAAAGCCCGTTTCGATGTTCGCCGTTATGGGGCGAATAACGATGTCGCCTGCTGTACTGAAGCCGTTGTAGTTTGCGTAAAGCGGCTCTGGCACGATGATTTCATCGCCAGCATCTAAGCAGCTAAACATACCGAAATACAGGGCTTCGGAGCCGCCCGTTGTTATTAAAATATCGTTATGCGTTAAGCCTTTGATATGTTGTTTTTCGTAATAACCGACTAATTTGCGGCGATAACTCTCGAAGCCTGCCGAATGGCTGTATTCTAAAACATCAATTTTAGCATCGCGCACGGCTTGCAAGGCTGCAGGCGGCGTAAGAATATCGGGTTGCCCAATATTAAGGTGATATATTTTTTTACCTTGCTTTTTCGCTGTTTCTGCGAAAGGTACGAGTTTGCGGATAGGCGAAGCGGGCATATTTTCCCCGCGATTAGAAATAGTTGGCATTTTTTAAATATAAATACAGTTATAGGTATTAGGAACGTGCCATGCGCACGAGTAAAACTAACCAAGTTATTTTTACCCATTCCTTACATCGAATAAACGAGTAATCCGAACAAAGAGAATATAAAATAAACCGTCATATTGACTGCTGAAGCATAGTCTTTTGCAAGACGCTGCCCGAAAAATAGGCAGATAAAACTGGCTGTTGCGAACAATATTCCGAGGAATGCAGCGGTCTGGTTTTCTTTATTTACTAAAAGTAAAACTGCGCCGACGGCTGAAAACCCACCTGCTGCAAGTTCTAAGATTGTTAGAATGGGCAATAACGCGCTTACGGTACCGTTTAAAGGCGATTTTGCGAAAAATTCGGTTAGCCATTCTTTATTGCCAGCATAATTAAATACTTTATCTAAGCCGCTTTGCAGCATTAAAATTGCGGTAAAAATAGCAGAGGCGATTTTTATTAAAAGCAATACGCTGTCATGTGTAATGTCCATATTGTCATTTTTTTGATAAAAAGTTATAAGTTTTTTTTGTATTCCAAATCCCATTTTCCGCGTGGCCGTATTTTATGCTGCCATTCCCAGCCCTTCAAGGAGAGTTCTTTGTGGTTTGCCTTGCGCATCGGCACAAATTGAGCGGTCGGAGTTGTGTAGTAATGAATGGTCGTTATTTTATTATTTTCGGTAAAAACGAGCATCGAGCTTGCCAAGACTTTATTCAAGCCGATATAGGCTTTTTTTGCATCTATTGCGTAATACAAACTTTCTGCGCCGCCTTTTACGTCCATTTTTTCTAATTTTTTTTCTTTATTAAACAAGGCGCGTATCTTTTTCCCTTTTACCTGATTAAAAAATTTCAAATCGGGCGAATTGATAACAAAGGCATTTTCTAATAAATCTACAAATTCTATTTTTTTATCTTTTAAATGCACGTTGATAGTATCGCCTTGAAGCTGCGTGGTGTCGGCCCACATTAAGGGTCTGCCGTAGAAGCGAAAAACAGAATCGACGGTGCTGTAAAAGAGCGAATCGCTCACGCCTTGCAAGTCTTTTTTATAAAAACGGACGTGATGGTGTGCGAAAACTTGGCGAGTTGTGTCTGCTGTGTTTTTTAGCTTATTAAACTCAATTTTTCGAGTAGAGCGAATGGTATCGGCACGCAAAAATAGCGAGTCTTGGTCAATTTTGTTTGTCAGCATTGGTTTTTCTGTCGCAATTAAATAATTCGTGCTGTCGTTGTAAAACAATTTTCCGCCCGACAGGATAGCGCCTTGTTTGTCGTCGATGTAAGACGCATTGCCTTCGGCGCGGTTTTCGTGTGTTTTTTTATTGATAGACACGGTTTGTGCGATAACAATTTGCTGTTTTATGGTGTCCACAATTTTCACGCCATTCGTGAGCAAGGTATTGCCAGTTGCTTTGTCGTAAGACGAGTTACCTGCGTCTATAATCTGTGTACCATTCACAATTTTTGATTTTCCGCGAGTTGTTGCGCCGCCTGTTGTTTCGTCGTAAACAATCGTATCGGCGGTCACATTTTGCTGCCCGTCTTCAAAATGTGCATGGCCTTCTAAATAGAGTTTTTTTGCCACGCCGTCATAACGGATTTTGTCGCCGACAGCCTTTTTTTTATCTTGTTCCAAACGCGCATTTTGCCAAAACTCGGCGTAGTTTTTCTGCGAATCATAAAAACCTTGCGCGGCATAAATATGGTCTTTTCCGTTTTCGCCGCCTACAATATGAGTAGGAGCGAGGATAGTGACAATTTTAGTTTTATTATTAGCCTTTAAGGTGTCGGCATCGAGCTGATATTTAGGGTCTTCCACATGCACATTTCCTTTGAAATAAGCGTCGAAAGTTTCCGAATTATAGTAACCGCGTTTGCTCGTCAGCTTCGATTGTTTATTTTCAATAGTTGCACCATTGTAATAATAGGCTATTTTTGAATCTAAGCCATAGTTGAATTTTGTGGTTGTGATACGGGTTTGCGGGTCTTGCAGCGTAACATTTTTGCCGACCATATCTACTTTGCGCTGATTACCATAGTAATCGCCCTGTTCGCCTGTGATGACAACGCCGTTTTGTGTGACATTTACGCGGCCGAGTGCCTTTGTGTAATTGCTTCCCGAATAGGAAATTGCGCTATCGCAAGCGAGCGTTGTCGGCTCTTGCGTGAGGATAACGGCTCCACGCAGTTTGTCAGCAGCTTGCCCTTTCGTGACAATGCGCTCCCAAACGTCGGCGTGTTTTATCTCGATTTGCTTGGCCGATTGTCCGTTTGCCGAAAGGCAGTTTAATGCAAAGAAACCTAACAGATACAAGAAATCCGTTAGGTTTTTGGTTTTATTCGCCAAAATAAGTGTTACTTTTTAGATTTGTCTTTTTCTGTCTTTCCAATTTCTTTTATTACTTATCATATTTCTTTTTCAATTCTTCGTACAATGCTTTTTCGGTAGCTTGCAGTTGTTTGATTGCGTCAGCGTCAGGCTCTGCTGCGGCCGATTTTCCGCTTAAAATAGTGGTATAACGCTTTGGATTGCGGCGAAAATCTTGTATGAGCAACTGTATTTGCAAATTAGTCAGTTGTAAATCCGAGTAAAGTTGCTTGTCTTTCAAGAGTGCGCCGAGTGTTCCTTTGCCTGCATTTGCGTCGGCAATAATAGCGTTTAAGCCTTCTATTGTCGCATTGAATTTTTGTAAAGTAAGTTGCAAGTCTTTGACTGTTTTATTGGCTTCGCCGATGGTTTGCTCTAAGGGCAGGTTTTTCAATTTTGCTGAAAAATCTTGTGCATTTTGCAAGGTTGCTGTTATTTTGCTATTATTGTCCTTCAAATTGCCTGTTGCATCGGCCAAATTATTGATTGTTTTGGTGGCTCCGCCTGCAACGCCCACAATCAAACCGTTCACTTTTGACGTTATTTGCGAAAGATTATCGACGGTTGATTGAATGCCTTTAATGCTTTGCGAAAGAGATTGTACTTCTTTTATTCGGTCGCGATGCGCTACCCAATATTTTGCGGAGTCTAAAATGACTTCTGTGCTGGCCATAATGGGGTCTAAATCGGTGTTCAAAAACGATTCCATCAAGTTGGCACTTGCCGCAGTAAGCGTGTCGCCATCTATGGCCATTGTGCTACCTGGGCCGCAAGGGCTTGTTTTACTTTTTATATCAAACTCGATGCTCATTTGTTTTGCCCCCATCAAATCTGGCGATTTAATTTTTGCAACAGCGCATTTTGGTATCGTAATGCCGTCTTCTATTTCCATGCGCACCATGATTTTACCGCTCCCGTCTTCTTTTAAATAGGTTTTCGTAACGGTTCCTATTTTTAGCCCGTTGATAACCACTAAGGCAGATTTTTGAAGCCCGTTTAAGTTGTCATATTCGGCATAAAGCGTGGTTGTGTGCGAGAAAAGGCTTCTTCCTTTTAGGAAATAAAAGCCCCAAATTCCAATGGCTGCGGCACCAAGTGCTAATAAGCCAACACGCATTTCATTCGATAATCGCATAGATTTTATTTATTGTTTATTTTTATGCTACTATTTAAGCGCCAGCGGCAAACCGAAGCAAAATAAACACGGTTATTTTATTTTCGCAGAACGCCCTATTTAACAGGGTTTAATGTAGTGACTATTTATACACTACTACTTATTTTTTTGCTACTATTTATTTACCGTGCAAAG
>JBEEMU010000439.1:0-6483 GCA_041192485.1 Bacteroidota bacterium
TATTGAAACAAAAAATGGGTTGCCAAATAAAAAAACCGCCAAAAAACAAACTGTTTTCTGGCGGCTTTTTTATTTTTGTAGCAAATTTATAATCGAGTTTAAATGCCTTATTTCCTTTTTAAACACTTCGTTTTCAATGCGTAACCGCGTGAGTTTTACCGCAACTTCTTCTTTTGTGGTGTTAATGCTGGTGCCTATGCCTGCCGAACCGTTGCTTACATTTCCATTGATATACACCATACCGCCGGCAACGAAGCCAAAACCTACCTTGCCATTTCTGATTTGGCGTGTGTAGCAGGCTGCATTTATAAATACGGCTTGATTTTTTTGTTTTTAAACTAACCATCTTTGCCCCTATTCTTTCACCCATTTCAACCGTTCTGTTTTATTTTTAGCCTGCACGACAATAAAATAAATACCTTTGTATAGACTTGTAATGTCCAATTTTTTTTCAAAAAGACTGCTAACTTGTTCGGTTATTAGCAACTGCCCCAAGTCATTATAGAGAGCGATATTTTCTATTGGCTCCGTGCTTTTTAGGTTTAAAATGTCTTGTGCCGGATTTGGGAAAATCGCAATATTGGTTTTGCTCGCTTGTTCGATATTCGTGGAAGTGCTGCACACTAAGTCATTTATTTTTTGCCAAAGCGGTTCATCGAAAGCCGAAAGAGCTAAGGCTTGATTAGTTGCGGCTTCGCCCAAGCGGATAACCACCAAATGCTGACTCGGCACTACATAAACCTTTTGGTCATTTTTGCCTAAGGCGCAAAACATATCGGCAGGCGCAGACGGTATCAGCGATTGCGAGAAAACCAATTGCGACTGCGGAACCATGCACGATGCTTTGCCATTGAGCCACGTCAAGTAGCCGTAAGATAAGTTATAGGCGTTCGAGGTGTTTATGATGGCGTTGAAATACGCCGTATCGCTTAAAACGGCGGTCGTGTTCCAGATGCCTTTATTGAGCAATAGCAACCCGAAACGCGCCATACTGCGAGCTGTGCTATAATAAATATAGTCATACCAAAGCCCCGTCATGCCCGTTTTTTGTTTGAGCCTTGAAGTCGTATATTGCTGATACGTCATGTTTGAAGCGTTCGCTACCACGTCTTGCAACAAGCGGTAAGAAGCATTGTAGTAAGCCCAGCGCGTACCTGCGTCGGTTTTGTAAATCAGGCAAGAGGGCAAGGTGCAATTATCGTCGGGAACGCCGTCGTCTAAGCCCGTCGTCATCGTCAGGTTGTGTTTTAGGGTGATAAGCCGCTCTTTTGCAGGCGATAAACTCGTCCAGCCGCTGCCCAAATAACGCGAAGTAGTGTCGTTGATAGCCAATAAGCCCTCTTGTTGCGCCACGCCGACCAACAAACCCGTTATCGTTTTGCCTGCCGAAGCCCAATAATGCACACTGTCTTGCGTGAAATTGCCGTAATACCATTCCGCCGCAATTTTGCCGTCTTTCAGAATAATGCAGGCTTTGGTATGATGGTCGCCCAAATAATTGTGGAGGCTATCCACTTTGTCGGGACACCAACCCAAGCTCGCAGGCGCAATAGTTTGCCAAGCCGTGCCTACCAACGGCGGAAAATATAGGCTGCTTTGCGCGTGCATCGTTGCCGAAAACGATAGCCAAAACAGGATTGTCAAAAGAAAAATCTCGACTTTTTTAGAAATAAGCATAGAAATAAGCATAGAAATAGAAATAAATTGCATAGTAAAACAAAATTAAATAAGGGAGTGAGTAGTAGCCCTATATATTCCCATCAGCATTAGGGCGATAGATTAAAACATATAAGTAACTATTTTGAACCACATAAGAAACATAGAAACATAAGAAGCTTACCTACGATTTTGTGGATTGAATACTATAAAAATAGGTTTATATGACCTTATATGGTTCAATTTACAATCGACTTAACTTTTCAACGTATCAACCAAAATCACAGAAAGACAGCCGTTTTTTATAGCTATTGAAAATAAAGTTTAAAAACACCACAAGATAGGGCTAATTTTTAATATAAATTGACGTACCTTTGTGTTCGTATTTTTAAATCAATTAAAACCAACTAAGAAATAAGCGTAATTTTCACAGAATGGCTAAACAACTGAATAGACCCGCACAACAATCGCGCACACAACCTACGCCGCAACCCGCTGCGCCAACAAATGCCGCAATCGCCGCTCCTAAGCAAACCGAATTGCCGGCTTGGGTGGGTATTATCGGCGTTCTAATCGTGGTTGCAATTCTTTTTTATCCCGCAATCGGCCCCAATTTTGTAAACTGGGACGACGACCGCTATGTCACCGACAACCCGCTTTTACAAGAAGACTTCGGCTTTGCCAATCTTATTTCCATATTTTCTCAAGAAGTGAGCGCCAACTACAACCCGTGGGCAATATGGTCGTTGGCAATAGATAACCATTTTTTCGGCATGAAAGATGCGAGGATGTATCATGTTCATAACCTTATCCTGCATTTGGGCGTAACGGCCTTAGTTTATTGGTTCATGCGTTTGCTTAAAATGCAAAATATCACGGCTTTGCTCATCGCTTTGCTCTTCGGAATGCACACCATGCGCGTAGAAAGCGTGGCGTGGGTGACAGAGCGCAAAGACGTACTTTTTGGCTTTTATTACATGGCTGCGGCTATCACTTATTGGTATTACACCCAAAACACCTCGAAAAAATGGCTGTGGTATGCAGCAACTCTCGGACTGATGGCGATGGCTTGCGCCTCAAAAATCCAAGCAGTCGCCTTCCCACTCGGTATGCTTTGCCTAGATGTTTTGATGAATCGCGACGAAGACTGGGATTTTAAAAAAATTATACAACTAGGGCTTGAAAAAGCACCGATGTTTGCCATTTCCTTAGCAACGGGTTTTATCGGTATTCACTTTTTGAAATCTACGATGGACGGCGGCGCAGAACACGGCTTATACCCACTGTGGCAACGCTTGTTTTTCGCGCCTTATGCTCTAAGCAGCTATATCACCAAGTTTTTCGCACCATTCCACCTCTCTGCTTGTCACCCCTATCCCGCCGCAACCGATACGGGTACTTGGAACCTTATTTACGCATCGGCGCTTCCTATTTTGGCTTTAATAGGGCTGCTTATCGCAAAATTCCGCACCTCGCGCCCTGTCCTTTTTGGCGTTGGTTTTTTCTTTGTAAACATCGTCTTTTTATTGCAAATTGTGGGCGCAGGGCAAGGCTTTTTAGCCGAACGCTTTACCTATATAGCTTATTTAGGCTTCTTCTTTTTAGTCGGCTATCTGTTCGAATACGTTAGCGAAAACCTGCCGCAATGGAAGCAAGCCACGCAATACGGCATCGGTGCGTGGATATTATTTTTGGCATTGCTCACCTTTCAGCGCAACGGCGTGTGGTTTAGCTCCGAAACTTTATGGTCAGATGTATTAGACAAATACGAGTTTGTAGATGTCGCCTATAATAATCGCGGCACTTTTTACCGTGAAAAAGGCGAAGATTTGCAAAAACAAGGCAAAGGACAAGAAGCCGACACCTGGTTTAAAATCGCGATTGAGAACTATTCAAAAGTATTAGAGCGCAAACCCGACGACACAAATGTCTATTTAAATCGCGGAAATGTGTATTTTGCCCAAAATAATAACCCGAAAGCGGCAGTTGACTATGATAGAGTG
This sequence comes from Bacteroidota bacterium, assembly GCA_041192485.1. Lineage (GTDB taxonomy): Bacteria > Bacteroidota > Bacteroidia > Chitinophagales > Saprospiraceae > JBEEMU01. The sequence goes on from JBEEMU010000439.1 coordinate 3,660, forward strand.
ATTGAATTGTGCAAAACGAAAAAAGACATCGACGACGACAGCAAATCGAAAGCTTGGGGCAATCGCGGAGCCATTTTCTTCCGCACTGCAAACGATAAAATGGCACAAAACAACTTGCCCGATGCTATGACCGACCTCAATAAAGGCGTGGAATACATCACCCAAGCCCTGCGTTTATACGCAAAATACCCAGATGCACACCTCAATAGAGGTTGCACACACAGCGTTTTGGGTAATAATTATATCGCTTTGCGCGATAACGACAGCGCAAACAAAGAACACGCTTTGGCGAAAGCCGATTATGAAGCCTATGTTAGCTTGAAAAAAGACAATGCTTCGTGCTACAATTGGCTCGGCTTGGAATACGCTTACACCAAAGACTGGCAAAAAGCCATCGATACCTACAACAAGGCTCTTGAACTCAATCCGTCGTCAAACGGCGGCGAATATTTCCATAATAGAGCTGTCGCAAAACGCGGAATGAACGATATTGCAGGCGCAAGAGCCGACGCGCAAACCGCCCTTAGCAAAGGTTGGAAACAAGCAGGCGCACTCCTCGATTTAATGAAATAATATATCCTACACATCTTACATCTTATTATTATGTTAAATGCCTTAGTTGTTGATGATGAATCGCTTGCACGCGAGTCCTTAGTCTATCTTTTGAAGGAATATTGCGCCGATAGTTTGACCGTCGTCGGCTCGGCCAGTTCGGCTGCCGAGGCGCGTTCCATCTTGAACGCGAAGACCATAGATACGCTGTTTTTGGATATTTCGATGCCGAATGAAAACGGCTTCGACTTGCTCTCTTCGTTGCCCGAAGGCAAATATGCCGTTGTTTTTGTCACCGCCTACCACCAATACGCACTACGCGCCATCAAAGCGAATGCCGTTGATTATTTACTAAAACCTGTTAATATAGACGAGTTGCGCACCGCAATCGGCAAATTGATGCGCATACAAAACTACGCTGCACCCGACCGCCTAAGCTACGAAGCCTCTATTCAGCACGCCATAGAATCTATACAAACCGAGCGAAAAGAAGTGACGCGCCTTACCCTGCCTCAGCAACAGGGGCTTTCCATCGTGGAAGTGCGCGATATTGTGCATTTAGAAGCCGATAGCAATTATACGATTTTCTATATGAAAGACGGAAAACGCATTGTTGTTGCAAAAACTTTGAAAGAATTTGAAGAGGTTTTAGATGAAAATACATTTGTCCGTATTCATAAATCCCATATTGTAAACCTCGATTATCTAAAATCTTTCTCTGCCATGAACTCCTTGGTCATAACCACAACAGGCAACGAACTCGCTGTTTCGCGCCGCCGATGGTCAGAATTTACCGACAAAATGGCCAATTATTCTAAAAAAGTATAGTTTTTAAACCTTTAAATATAACGAGTATGCGACTTTTAACAATTGGAAGTGTAGCGTTCGACAACATCGAAACCCCGTTTGGCAAAGCGGAAGGTATCGTGGGCGGCGCAGCCACATTCATTGCCCATTCGGCAGCGAAATTTGGTACAAAGGTGAATCTTTGCGCCGTTATCGGCGAAGATTTCCCGCAATCCGAAATAGACTCACTTGTTGCCGCAGGTGCGAATATCGACGGATTGGAAACCGTAAAGGGCGGTAAATCCTTCTCGTGGACAGGTAAGTATCACCTCGACATGAACACTCGCGACACGCTCGCAACCGACCTCAATGTCTTGGCCGACTTCGACCCGACCCTGCCCGAACACTACACAGACAGTGAGTATGTCATGCTCGGCAACCTCACGCCAACGGTGCAGCTAAACGTGCTAAACCAATTGAAAAACCCGACTTTCGTGGCGATGGACACCATGAATTTCTGGATTGAAATCGCTTTAGACGACCTCAAAAAAGTGTTTGCACGTGTAGATATGCTCATGATTAACGACCAAGAAGCGCGTTTAATCACGGGCGAATATTCTTTGCGCAAAGCGGCTCGAATGATTCAGGAATTAGGCCCCAAATATTTGATTATTAAAAAAGGCGAACACGGCGCAATGCTTTTCCACGGCGATAGAATGTTCTTCTGCCCTGCTCTCCCGTTAGAGGAAATATTTGACCCGACCGGCGCAGGCGATTCTTTTGCAGGTGGTTTTATGGGCTATTTGGCGCGTACAAACGACACGTCTTGGGAAAATCTAAAACGCGCACTCGTTTACGGCTCTTGTGTGGCTTCGTTTTCGGTAGAAAAATTCGGCACACAGCGTATTCAAGAAATCACTCGCCGCGACATCGACGACCGAATGATGGAGTTTTTTGCACTCATTCAGTTTGATACACATCACCATTTAAAATAATTTTTTCTTATAAAAAATATAAAAAGTTTACTAAACCTGCAGGCTTAGTAAACTTTTTTTGTTTTTTATGGTTTTAAAAAAAACACCTATTGAATGTCTGAAAAACTAAATAGTGGTGCAACCGAATTTCGGCCACTTTTTTCGCCCAAAGGAGCGGTTGCCTTTCGGCAAAACGAAGACTTAAAAACGGTCTTTGACCTACAGGCATCTGCTTCGCACGAATATGCCTTATGGTGGAACGGTACGCCGATAGATGAAAAAGGAGCGTATATGAATTTGGGCGAGCAAATGAAGCACGATTTTCGTAATTTTATACGCTGGCAATTTGGCAAAAAGCCGCAAAAAAAGGAAAAAAAAGCCGACAATTGGCGACACTCAATCATTAAAAATACCGACTTTTTACACACACAAGAAGACGGTATTTTATGGCTCGGCCACGCCACTTATTTTTTGCGCATCAATGGCTTAACGCTTTTGATTGACCCTGTGTT
>JBEEMU010000440.1:0-3538 GCA_041192485.1 Bacteroidota bacterium
CATCGGTCAGCAAGCGGTATTGTGTATTGTGTCCGAGCGCGTCTTTTGCTTGCGGTTCGTACAGTACTTTCTGCACAAGCGGCGTTGTGGCATTGTCTATTGCTTCTAATTGTTTTGTATAGCCGTTTGTATTATAAATATGACGAACCCTGAATGGTACAGCGGCTGTTGCCGTGTTTGTCGGATAGGTTTGAATGCTCAACCGCCCTTGGTCATCATACGCATAAGTTGTTGTAAATGTGCGTGTATTGGCAGGAGTGCCGCCTTCTACGATTTCCGTTTTTGTCGTAATTTGCTGAATCGCGTTGTAAAGATAGGTAATTTTATTCATTTCTATGCCACCTACGGTAATTTTTTCTTCACCGACTTGCCCGATGCCATTTCCTGTGGTTATAAACGTGTAGGTTGTTACTTCGGCAGGCGTAACATTCGTTGTTTCTTTTTTGGTCGCGCGCCCTGCGGCATCGTAAGTCATCATATACGCGCCTTTCGGTGTTGCCTGTGTCAGTAACTCGCCGAAAGAGTTATAGAGGTAAGTTGTAGTACCTGCGTTCGGGTCGGTAAGTAGCGATTGTTGCCCTTTTTGATTGTATTCGACTTTGGCTACTTCCACGCCATTTACGAATGTTTTTCCCATGCCGAAAATACCTTGGAAGAACGTTATTGTGCCGCCATTATCGGTTGTTTGTACGGTTCTGCCTGTGCCGTCGAGGGTCTGTGTAGTTGTTTGCGCGGTTGCTGCGGTGCCGCCCGTCGATTTATCTTTTGTTGTTGTGGTTGTTACCGTCGAGTTTGCGGCATCAGTCACATAATTATAAGTTATTTTTGTCACGCCGTTATCTGTTTTTTTGGGTTTGCCAAATTGCGCGGCGTAGGTGGAAACAATCGGCAGAATATTAGCACCTGCCTCGTCTTTTTTATTGCCTTCAAAATACGTTATCGACGTTTTCACGGCGTTTGCGAAACCTGCTGCTGTATTAAAATAAGGCGCGCGTTGCTCCACAACTTGTCCTATATTATTATACTGTTTGTAGCCGCTTATAACATCATTATCCGCCGTATTTGCCACGCCGATAGTATTAAAACCGACGGTTTTTACCGCGAAATTGCGCGAAGCAATATCGAAATAATTGGTTACAGGTGGGTCGGTAAGTGTACCATTCGCGCTTTTTGTTTCGGAATACACCGTGTATTTCGATTGGTTATTGCCAATAGTTGCGGTTGCCCAGAGGTATTTTGTGGTCGAACTGCGTTTTTTTGGCAAATCGGCGGCGAGGGTGAGTTGCGCTAATTCGGTGGCTTTTACGGCGCGACCGAGCGCGTCGTAGCCGAAATCGGTACGCATTCCAGCAATGTCGGTTTTGGTATCGGGTTTGCCAAAATGCTTGCTATCATTGGTGTTATAGGTAGCCGAACTTGTTTGTGTGACGGTTGCCGTTACATTATCGGTAACAGATGAGGTATAGCGTGCGTTTACATCGTAGGTATAGTTTGTGTAACGGTCAGGGTCGGCGGCTGTGTTTCCGCCACTAATATCTTTCTCTTGCGTCATTAAGCCGTAAGCATTGTATGCGTATTGTTTATCGGAAATAGAAATTGGTGTACCATTATCCAAATAATAAACACCTGTAGCTACGGGTCTTCCCTTTGTATAAGAATTTGTTTCTATGGTTTCTACACTTTTGGCAAGTCCTGCATCTACTCTTGTTTTCGTTGTAGTAATATCATTAGGCAATGATTTCAACACACTTGAGTAAGGCAAGACAGTTGTGCTATACGGGGAGATGCCTGTATTATAAGCCCCAAAAAGAATCGTTTTAATTTCTTTATAGTCTGTAACTTGTAATATAGTCGGTACAGGCGTAAATTGCCTGCTTAAACCGCCGTAAAGCGTGGACGTGGAACTTAGCATATTTCCATATTCAGTAGAATTGTCATAGACGGGAATTGTGGCGGTATTCATGGCTGTTATGGCGTTTCGACTGAAGTTTTTGCGGAGGCGCGTCCAGTAACGCCCTTGCGAAAACGGCTGAATATCGTTGAATGTTTGCGTGTAGTTGATGTAGGTGTTATAATAATTGGCGGCATTATTATAAATAAACGAACTAAGGCTTGCGGTATAGGTCGGCGCGAAATAGGAAGTTGTGCCGTAGCGCACAAAACGGGTTTCTGTTTCGGCCAGTAGGCTGGTTAGTGAGTCTTTGACGCTGTTGTATTCGAAGCCCATAAACCCGCGTAAAACGTTCACAATCGGGCGTTTATATTCGTAAACGGTTGGTCGGTTACCACCCGTAGAGGCAACCATATCCGTTATCGTTCCGTCGGGTACGATTAGGCGGCGCACCACATACATAGCCCGGATACGGTCTTGCAAGGGGTAACTATACACATTAGAGGGTATAGGCTCGGGCGACGTGCCACCGCTACAGTTACAGGGGTCGTTGATGCCCGAAGTTGCATTAGGTGCCGTTATCCCTCCTGCGGCGGTGCGTAGTACGCCATAATTGCCTGTTTTGTTCAGCGATTGTGTGAGCATACGGTAGTCTACTTTCGTCAAATTACCCATACCGTCTTTTACCTGTGTTAGTAGGTTTTGGTGGTTGTTAGGCGTAAAAAGCGTCAGTTTTGCCGCCGCACCACCGTTTGAGAGTAGGTCGGGTACACCATCGGCATTAAAGTCGCCGAAGCCCATAGCCTTAAATGGTACATTGTAATTGGTTGTACCTTCTTGCAGCCAATAGCCGTCAGTAGAAGAACCGTTCGAAACTTGCTGTTGTTTCACATCGAAACCTGCTCCCTTTCCATAATAAATTAGGGTGCGATAGCGTTGCGGATTTATATTGCTTTGCCCTATTAAAATATCGGATTTTCCGTCACTATTAAAATCGGCAACTACGCACTTATTGGGTTTGGTATCGTAACTTGTATTGTTTGGTGCTGCAGGTGGTGCAGGCACGGCAACGGGTGCAGTCAAGCCAGTGCCAGTGCTGTAATAAATTTGCGCATTCCCCGTTTGCACGTTTCCTACGAGAAAATCAGTTTTTCCATCGCCATTGAAGTCGCCTGTTTCGAGATTGAAAGGTTTGGTTTCATCAATATAAAAATCTGTACTACTTGTAATAGTCGGAAAATGAAGTAAATTTGAGGTGTACATAAGTTCTGTATTTACCATTTGCGTACTTGTATTTACGCCTGTAAAGCGCATGACAATCATTTCCCTTGCGGTAAAAAACGCGATTTCATTTTTACCATCACCATCAAAATCGACGACCTTAGTGCGTACATACTTCTCATTTAAGCAGTTATAGTTGTAGGAGGTAGAGCTTCCTGAAAGAAAGGGCAAAATAATGTTCACGCCATTTGTCGTGTACCAAGACTGTGACTTTGCAGGAAATGTTAGTTTTACAATCATTTTGGGAGGGCAATTAGGGTCAGTACCGCTCTGGCAGTCGGTGCTGACAAAACTCCGCAAAATAGTTGCCACGTCCATACGTCCGTCACCGTCAAAATCGCCAAGCTCTATAATATCGGTGCCGCG
>JBEEMU010000441.1:0-3614 GCA_041192485.1 Bacteroidota bacterium
CTGGAAATCAATTAACAGGTTTAAATGTGCAAAATTTAGCGAATTTATTTTGGCTAAAATGCACCGAGAACCAATTAACAAGCCTAAATTTGCAAGGATTAGTGAGTTTAGACGAACTAAATTGCAATTTTAACCAATTGACAAGTTTAAACGTACTTGGTTTATCGAGTTTGAATAGGTTGGATTGTAGTAACAATAATATAACTAGTCTAACAGTACAAGGTATGACAAGTTTATATTATTTGATTTGCAATGAAAATCGATTAGTAAGCCTAAACGTACAGGGGGCAATAAACTTGACTGAACTACGTTGCAGTACGAACCTCCTAACAAGCCTGACTGTGCAAAACTTGACCAATTTATGGCAATTTCGTTGCGATAATAATCGATTAACAAATTTGAATGTGCAAGGGACAAGTAGTTTAACACAATTGTTTTGCGATAGCAATCAATTGACAAGTTTGAATTTACAGGGGCAAATAAACTTATCCGAATTTTTATGCGGTTTCAACCAATTAACCAGTTTAAATCTGCAAGGTTTGGTTAGTTTACAACAATTTTGGTGTGAATATAATCAGTTAACCAGTTTAAATTTGCAAAGTCTTGTCGTGCTGAACGAATTACGATGCGGCTATAACCCTATCTCCTGTCTGCCTTTCCTACCAAATACGCTAACCTTATTAGACGCAGCAAACACCAATATCGCTTGTTTGCCCAACATACCCGCAGGAATAACGACAACCTTGCCGCTTTGCACGTCGCACAACTCAAATGGCTGCTTATTTGGCGGCTTGATTTACGGCAAAGTGTATCAAGATATGAATATAAATTGCGTGGTTGACCCTTCCGATATTGCCCAAAAAAATATATTAGTACAAGCGCGAAATACGGCGACACAAGCCGTTTTCACTACAAATACCGATGTGCAAGGCCACTACGAACTCGGTTTGCCCGTGCCTGCGACGTATGAAGTGACGACGATTTTTCAAAATAATTATTGGTTAGCGTGTCCGCCGCAAACGATTACGCTTGCGCAAAACTTAGACCAAATTGTGCAAGATATGCTCATTCGCCCCGTTGTTGCATGCGCAGATATGGAAATTGGCCATCAAATTCAGAATATTGCTCGCCCGTGCAGCACGGCGGTTTATAAAGTTTCGTATTTTAATAGCGGAACGATTGCTTCTAATGGCGCATTTGCGCAAATTACGCTGCCCACCGAGCTTACCTTGCAGTATCTATCGCGCCCTTATACCACGTTGGGAAATAATGCTTTTGAAATTCAGTTGCCGCCACTCGCCGCTTTAGAAAGCGATACGCTTACGTTTCGCGCGTTCGTGGGCTGCGGCACGCAGCTTGGGCAAGTGCTATGCACCGACGTAGAAATACTGCCGCGCTCGTTCTGCAACGCTACGCCTGCAGGTTGGGACGGCTCCGATATTGCCATTACGGGGCGGTGTATCGGGCAAGATTCTGTGCGGTTTATTATTGCAAATATAGGCAACGGCGGTATGGGAACCAGCCGGAATTTTGGCGTAGTGGAAGATAATGTGATGATTAGAGCGCAAGTATTTCAGTTAGCCGCAGGCGCGAGCGACTCGATTACCGTTGCCTCCGACCCACATAAAATATACCGCATGATTGCCGACGAAGCTCCAAATAACCCATCGGGCAACACGCAAGAAACGTTTTTAATTTGGGGTTGCAATGGAAATACAGGCGTTCATTGGGGGTTTGTCAATCAGTTCGGTTTGAATAATGGAAGCACAAATCCGCACCTTTTATGCACACCGATTCGCTCTTCCTTCGACCCGAATGAATTGTCGGCTGTTGCCGAAGGTACCGAAGCCGCGCATTTTATTTTGCAAAATACCGATTTGACTTATACCATTCGCTTTCAAAACACAGGAAACGATACCGCTTTTACGGTGCGTTTGGTCAATCAATTGCCTGCCGAATTAGAGGAAGCCACGCTGCGCATGGGGACCGCGAGCCACCCGTTTACTTGGCATTTAGCGGCGAATGGGGCTTTGGAGTTTTTGTTTACACACATTTTATTGCCAGATAGCACCACGAACGAGCCAAATTCGCACGGATTTGTCACCTATAATATTAAAACGAAACCGAACCTCGCTGCGGCAACCACAATAAATAACCAAGCAGCTATTTATTTTGATGTGAACGCGCCAGTAATGACGAATGTTTATACGCACACGATTGCCACGCAACTACGCGATTTATTTTTAACAACAACGTATAACCAACCAAGCAAACCCATTTTGCTCCGCATATTTCCAAACCCTACTGCCACTAACCTCACGGTTCAAGTAGAAGATGTGGAAAAATGGTACGAAGTCAAAATTTTAAATATCCTTGGGCAAATGGTTGCTACGCAAATTATAAAGTCGAAAAACTCCGTATTAAATACTGAAAATTTGCCATCGGGCACTTATTATATCCATATTTCGAACGAAAAAAGTCAAACAATCGCAAAATTTGTAAAATTATAACCAGTAAATACGATTTGATTCTAATCTTTACTATCTAATTTTTTTATCATGAAAATGAAAAATCAGTTTATTATTTTCTCTGCGTTAGTAGGTATTCTGCTATTGGCAGCAAAACCTGCGAACGCGCAATACATCTGGCATCAGGTTGGCGGCAACTTCACAAACGGCGGCGCAGAGGTTTCGCACGTTGCAAGCCCTACGGAAATCTATGTTGCAGGCAATTTTGGTGTAGCTAGCTCACCAACCACGACTGGAAAGGTCATGAAATGGAACGGCACTACTTGGGCTGCTCTTGGAACATTCTCATCGGTGCGCGATTTTTCTACCATGCGCTATGTGGCTGCTAATAGTATTTATGTAGCAGGATATGATGCCAACGTCGCAACCCTCAATCAAGTAATGCACTGGAACGGCACGGCTTGGGCGGCAGTAGGCTCGTTAAATGCGAATGCCCAAATTTATTCCGTAGACTATGCTGCAACAAATAATATATATGCTGCGGGTAGTTTTACGGATGTTAATGGCTCCCAATATATAGCCAAATGGAACGGAACGGCATGGAGTAAACTCGGTACATTTACCCCTATTGGCTCGGGTGGCCATGCGTTAAAGTATGTAAACAGTACTGAACTATATGCTTCGGGAGGTACTGACCCTTCTGGACACCGTTTTTTAAACAAATGGAACGGTTCAACTTGGGCAACAGTAGGCAATTCGTTTATAACGGATACTAACGCTGATGGTGATGTATCCACTATAAACTATGTGAGTGCCAACGAAATATATGTGGCAGGCGGTATAAGGGTTACACAAGGCGGTGCTGTGAATGCTACTATCTTAAAATGGAACGGAACTGTTTGGACTATAGTAGGCGTACTACCCGTTTCGAATGCATCTATTACCGAAATTGCCTATAAATCTGCCAATGAAATGTATGTGTCGGGCAATATTGATATTGGACTTGATGCCAATGACTCCGAAGCCATCTATAAATGGGACGGTACTACCTGGACACGCATCACACCGACCCCTTTCGTAGAGAGTATTGGAACCTTAAAATACCACACTGCCACGAATACCTTTTATGCAACAGGCGGTTCCGAC
>JBEEMU010000442.1:0-3898 GCA_041192485.1 Bacteroidota bacterium
ACGCTTATTTTATTTGCGCTTTGGTTAGTGTTTCAAGTCGTTTTAGCGAAAGCGGGCGGCGCGATACAAGCCGAATCGGGCGGCGCATCGGTACTCGATTTGGCACTTGCCTACTCGCCCGATGCCGCCTACGCCAACTATTTAGACAAATACAGCGATGCAGCGCGTAGCATCTACCTCAAAACCGAGTGTTTAGACCTGCTTTATCCGCTTTGCTACGGCTTATTTTTTGCCTGTTTACTTACTGCCGCTTGGCGCGGAACCAACTATTTATACTTGAATATCGTGCCGCTTATTGCCATTATTTTCGATTATTTAGAAAATATCGGCGTATTTGCCTTACTTTTGTCCTATCCTACACATTTGCCTTTTATGGCGGCATGGGCAAGCGGTTTCGGAACTATAAAATGGGCATTAGCGGCAGCCTCTCTTTTACTTTTGTTGGTTGGCTTTGGTAAAAAATTAGTATATCAAAAAAATGGATTATAACTCCCTATGAAATATTTTACTTTACTATTTACGGCTTTTTTGCTAACAAGTTGCACCCCGACAACATCGGTCAAGCTGTCGTCGGGGAAAACGAGTCGAGTAGAAATACCGCCAGGAACGGTGAAAATAAACGACAATCTATTTGCTGATGACAGCGAAATTACGAATGTGGCGTATCAAGAGTATTTATACTGGGTAGAGCGCATCTACACGAAACGGTCGGCAAGCTATTTGAATGCGTTGCCAAATTATTCTATTGGTTATTCGTTGAAAAATGAAGCTGTTTTGTCGGTTTCGGGTAGTTCGTGGGTTGGCTTTGAAACCAAGTTTGATGAAACTCATTTTCAAAATATGGAAAGAAGCGATTTGCCATGCGTCGGACTGAGCTACGAACAAGCCCTCGCCTACTCAACTTGGCGCACAAATATGGTAGCTGAAGTCATTTTGAATAAAAAAGGTTGGATAAAAACCTATAATCACAGCGATAAAGACACCGTTTCGCTGCCAAAACCAGCCACTTTTTTCACAATAGACCGCTATAAAGCAGGCGGATTTTCGTGGATAATAAAACAAGAAGACATTGCCTTGCCGATTTATACGCTACCGACAAATGAAGAATGGGAGTCGCTGGCCAAAACCGATAGCACAAGCGTTTATGGCATCGATAGCACAAATAACAAAATAAAACAGGCAATTGCTAAAAAACAACGCCTTTTGGTGACAAAAGAAACCTGTTTATCCGCCAAAAACGATTCGTTGAAAAAAGTAAATAAACGTTTCACTTCATTTTTTATAAGCACCTTAGAATCGAATGACAATTATATAGAAAATAAACACGGCTTATACCACGTAGTCGGCAATGTTGCTGAAATGATAAACGACAAAGGGTTCTGCAAAGGCGGCAGCTGGCACGACCCCTTAGCAAAATGCAAAATTACGGAAAAACAGCCTTTTACAAGCCCGAATGCTTATACAGGTTTTAGAAATGTTTGCCATTTTGAAATGGTGGAAGCCAAAAAATTGAATAAAAAAGAAAATATAGATAAAAAAGAGAAGCCTGACAAAGCCGAAAAGGGTGCGAAGGCTGAACCTGTGAAGAAATGATACCCCGTAATTGTTTAACGATGAAGTTTAAACAACGTTTTAAACAACGTTTTAAACAACGTTTTAATAAATTACAGTTTAGGAAGGAAAAACAACGAGATAGAGTGGATTTTAAAAGAAAAACATATTTTATAATTAATATCATCAATAAATATGGCTTGGTTTCAACGCATGACGCAGGGCGTAAGCACCCGCGAGAAAAAAGAAACGCCCGACGGGCTTTGGCATCAGTGCGCTCGGTGCAAAAAAACAGCGACAATGAAACAGCATCGCGAAAACTTGCACGTTTGTTCGGGTTGCGAATATCATGACCGCATCGGCTCGGTCGAGTATTTTGAAATTATTTTTGACGAAGGCTCCGAAAAAGAACTTTTTGCAGGGCTTATCGCCGAAGATGCGCTCAACTTTACCGACCTAAAACCCTACGGCGATCGATTGCAAAAAGCGCAACAAGACACAAACCTCGAAGACGCGATGCGCGTGGGGCATGGGCAGGTTCATGGCCGCGATTTGGTGGTAGCTTGCATGGATTTTTCCTTTATCGGCGGCTCGATGGGCGTGGTAGTTGGCGAAAAAATCGCTCGCTCAATTGATTATTCTGTGCAGCACAAAATTCCCTTGCTCATTATCAGCAAAACGGGCGGTGCGCGGATGATGGAAGCCGCATTCTCGCTGATGCAAATGGCAAAAACCGCCGCTCGACTCACCCGCATGGCGCGGGCAGGAATCCCCTATATTTCGCTACTAACCGACCCGACAACGGGCGGCGTAACCGCTTCGTATGCCATGCTCGGCGACCTAAACATTGCCGAACCCGAAGCCCTCATCGGCTTTGCAGGGCCCCGTGTTATCAAAGAAACCATCAAACGCGATTTGCCGAAAGGCTTTCAAACCTCCGAGTTTTTATTAGAACACGGCTTCTTAGATTTCATCGTGCATCGCCGCGACTTGAAACAACGCCTCCACGATGTAGTGAAACTCTTGATGTGAAGAGCTTGATGTGAACATTAGCGCATGCAAAACGGCGAGCGCATCGTGCCGCAATTTATCGTAGAAATCATTTCGCCTACCGACAATATCAACCGAGTTACCCACAAATTAGCCGATTATCGCGCAGCAGGCATACAGGTAGTGTGGCATATTTTCCCACGATTGCAAGAAATACACGTTTACATTGGGCAAAATATGACGATTTGCAAAGTAACCGATAGGTGCAGCGCAAGCCAAGTAATTCCCCATTTTTATTTTGAAACCCAACAACTTTTTGATATTTAACCGTAGTAAGAGCCTGTGCAGTATTAACAAAATCGAACGTCTAAAATCAAACGTTCTAAAATCAGACGTTCTAAAATCAAACAGTCTAACAGTCCTCTTCATTTTCAAACAAACTTCGTATGCACCGTTTCATTCTTTTAACTATCTGCTTTACAGCATTTTACAGCTGCTCTAACACGCCTGACAGCGCAGCAAATTCTCAAGATGCTACCACTTCGTTGGTGAAAACGCCCCCGCCCGAAGGCGAAGGGCAGCAATGCTTTGAGTTTAAAAACCCGACCGATAAAAAAGACGGCGCAGAACTCACTTTCTTGCGAGAAGGAACTGATGTACACGGCAATTTGCAGCTAAAAAACGGTGCAGAAGGCATTTTTCATGGCACAATGGAACGCGATGTAGCGTTCTGCGAGTGGTGGTCGCAGAAAAACGGAAAAACCCAGAAACTGAAATTTCAACTGACCGCCCCCGTTTGGAACGGTAATAATGATGTAACCCTCGTATTCGATGAAGAAGAAGACGATTTGCGCCAGTTAAAACGAACGCCATGCAAAGGCGGAAAACATTTGTAGGGGCTGCTTTTTTAGAAAAATACGGTGCTTCCTTTGGCAAACTTGGGCGTTCTTTACCGCGCCTGCCAAAACAAAAAATCTAATCCATTTATACAATGAAAAAATTATTAAGCATAGATAAAAATCATATTACCATTTTGAATACCACAAATTCGGGTGTAGTTGCCGAATTTTTAAGTAGTATAAAAGACTGTATTGAAAAAAAATACGCGGTAATACAAATAAGCACAGCGGCAGGCATTACGATATTTCCGAATGGAATAACCCCAATTTGCAGTATTATACATTATTATACAAAGCATACCGATACAAAATTTGTTTTTGTAGAAGAAAGAACAGCAGAGATATTCCAAACGGAATTGATAAGTGAAGATAATAAATTTGTATTGAATAAAATTTGGCATTTCAAATCCTACGATGAAGTGTTTCATATACAAATTGCGTTTATCAACGAATTGCAA
>JBEEMU010000443.1:0-8123 GCA_041192485.1 Bacteroidota bacterium
TGAAACCAAAGGGTTAGAGGGCGTGGTAAAAAGAATTTGGGACGAAAGCTTAGTCGCAAAAACGCTGAACCCAGCCGATTTACCGACCCTTGATTTAAGCAGTCCGCGCTCGATAATAAAAAATATACAGCATGACGACCCAACAGAACCTTTCAGACGCTATTCCGGTTGGCTCATAACAGGCAATACGCAAGTAACGGTTCCGTACACATTCCAGCAAGGCATTCTAAATCAGCTATCGCCTCAAGGATTTGAAACAAGTTATGCTGCAAAAATAGGTTACGGCGGCGGCATTGGTTTAGGCTATCAATTTTCTGACAAGTTTAGTTTATTATTAGAATACAATAGAATGGTGCAAGGGCAAGGATACAATCGCCTTAGTTTAGGCAATTCCGAAAACCTCGACTTGACTACTGTTTATAATAATTTCCCGCTTACCGCAAATTTCCTCTTAGTTCCATCGTCATCCACGCGCAACACGCTAAGTTTGATAGGCGGCATTCAAGTAGGAATCTTAGACCAAAAATCAGTTAGTATAAAAGGCGATGCTGTTATCAGCCAAGAATATTTAGCAAAAACAGACGTAGGATTCGTGTTAGGCAGCGAGTATAATTTTTATTTTGATAATAAAAGACTTATCCTTTCGCCCGGTATGCGCATTACTTACACGCAAGATGCCGCAACGCTACTACAAGCCACTACGACCTCTCAATTGGGCGTAGGTTTGCGACTTGGACTGACTTACCGCTTGTCAAAGCCGAAAAATTAAGTACCCGTTTTCTACCAAAAACCGAATTCAACCACGAAGGTTGGATTCGGTTTTTATTTTCTCTTCATTCCTTACATTTAAAATGCAGAAATATTGTATCTTTGCAGCCTATAACGGTATTCCTAAAAAAATGCACAACTAATAAGGATTTAGGCAAGATAAACACAGTTATCAGTAGCCTATTATTATTTAAAAAGAGTCCAATATAGCCATTATTTATACACGACCACTTACCAGTATTCATACGCCTTTTTATAAAAAATGAACAAAACTATTAATTTCGGGATTGATTTAGGCACGACAAACTCGTTAATTGCCAAATACACCGCTGGAAAAGTAGAAATTTTCAAAAACCCGATAGGACTAAAAGATACACTCCCGTCCGTCGTCGCTTTCCGCAAAGAGCGCGTGCTTGTTGGCGATAAAGCGCGCGAATATGTGGAGCGCGACCCACAAAATGTGTTTAGCCTTTTTAAACGCAAAATGGGGACGGGCGAAACTTTTTTTGCCAAAAACCTAAACCGCACAATCACGCCGATTGAGCTTTCGAGCATGGTGCTGCAAGAGTTGAAAAACTTTGTTTATACGGGCGAAACCTTAGAAAGCGTTGTCATCACAATTCCCGCATCTTTTGACACGATTCAAAGCAATGCGACCAAAAAAGCAGGCTATGAAGCAGGCTTTCGCGAAGTTGTTTTGTTGCAAGAGCCGATTGCCGCAAGTTTGGCTTTCGCCAATAAAAACGAACACGCAAGCGCGGATTTACAAGGACAATGGTTAGTTTACGATTTGGGCGGCGGCACGTTCGATGTAGCTTTAGTGAAAATCATCGACGGCGAAATGAGAGTAACCGACCATGAAGGCGATAACTTTTTGGGCGGACTAGATTTTGATAGCTTGATTATCGAGCGTATTATTATTCCCGAATTACAAAAAATAGGGCGATTTGCCAATTTATTGGAGGAAATGCGCAGCGCAACAGGCCGATACAACAAACTTTACCAAATTTTGCTTTTCAAAGCCGAAGAAATAAAAATCGCTCTTTCGTCGCAAACTTCCACCGAATTGGAAATAGAAGTGGTCGATGACGACGACGAAAATCACGAAATTTATATGACGATTACCCGCAGCGAATTTGAAACGTGTGTGCGCAATAAAATAGACTATTCGATTGATTTGATTAAAAATTTATTGGCTAAAAATGCGGTTTCAACCGCCGATATTAATGAAGTAATTATGATAGGTGGTAGCACCTACATTCCCTTGGTTAAAAACACGATTCAATCGCAACTCGGTATTTCGGTCAATCAATCGGTGGACCCTACGAACGCCGTGGCGGTCGGTGCTGCTTATTATGCAGGGGCGAAAACGGCGAATGTGCAGGTTGTTCAAGAAAAAGGAACAAGCCTTTCGAGCGGTAAAATGCCCCTTTCGGGCGAAATACTGACATTTAGAACGGCTTATCAAAAAGCCACACAAGATGCCGATGAGTTTTTTACGGCGGTCGTAACAGGCACAACGACGGGCTTGCAATACCGCATTATACGCGAAGACGGCGGCTTCGATTCGGGCTTGAAACGCTTGACCGATAGAATTAGCGAGGTTTTGCCGCTTATTACGAATATGACCAATCGTTTTACTATCAAAATAATTGATAGTCAGAATAATATGCTGGCCATAGAAACGCCTGTTATCGAAATTACACAAGGCAAATTTAATATTCACGGGCAGCCGTTGCCGAATGATATTTGCATAGAAATAGACGATTTTGAAGAAAATGCCACCAAATTGGAATTGATTTTTGAGAAAAACGCCATTCTGCCTTTAAAGCGCACGATGGTAAAAACCATCTCGAAAACGATTGCAAAAGGCAGCGATGACTCCTTGATTATCAATGTGTTAGAGGGAAGTCGCTACGCTAATCCCGCATCGTGTTTGCCCTTAGGCATCATCGAAATAAAAGGCACCGACCTCGCCATGAACTTAGTAAAAGGCTCCGACGTGGAAATAACCTTAGCTATCAGCGAATCGCGCGACCTCAAAATAGATGCCTTGCTTTTGATGACCGACCAAGAATATGGCGAAGTGTTTAGCCCGTCGGCGCGGCATATTAATATAGAAAAACTGAAAACCGAACTACTAGAAATGTTGCGCGAAGCCCGCCGCGAATTAAGCCGCTTCAATAATAACGAACAATACGAGCTGGCAGGCAGAGTAAATAAAATTGAAGCCGAATTAGACGATATGTATAACCGCTTGCATAAAATGCGCATAGACGATGTTACCGACGAGAAATACCAATTAGAAGAGCGCAAACGCAAATTAGCGCAAGCCCTCGAAGTCGTTTTGCGCGACCAGCAAGCCGAAGGCGTGAAATCCGACTATTTTGAAGCAAAGCGCGAATGTGAGCATTGGGTGGAAAAAGACCCCACAAAACAAGCGCGTTTCGAGCAAATTACGGGCAATGAAAAAGACTTTTTAGCCTCTAATAATAAAACGATTATCAAGGCAAAAACCAAGGAAATTGAAAATCTTGCGTGGCAAATCTCACAAAAAGACCCAACCAAAGTGGCGGGTTTATTCCATTTTTACTCGTACCAATCTTACCCAGAAGACAAAAAACGCGATGCCAACCGCTTAATTGCAACGGGCGAAAAAGCCTTAGAACGCAAAAATTACGACGAAGTTTTGGCCGTCGTGTATGGCTTATACGCACTTTTGCCACACGATAAACACATCGAAGACCGCATAAAAGGAACAGGACTTGGTTAGAAAAGCGTTCTTAGTAGTCTTTCAAGTTAATCCTGTCGGATAAATACGAGTGTTTCGGCGAGCTGGGTCTTTA
Organism: Bacteroidota bacterium; assembly: GCA_041192485.1. Classification (GTDB taxonomy): domain Bacteria; phylum Bacteroidota; class Bacteroidia; order Chitinophagales; family Saprospiraceae; genus JBEEMU01. Next base: position 3,615 of record JBEEMU010000443.1, read on the forward strand.
GCCCGCTCCATAAATTAATTCCGATTTTTTCAACGGATTGCGAGTTGTGTGGCGGGCTGAAGACCCACCAGCCAAGAATGCGACAGCATTAACTTGAAACACTACTTAGTAGTCCGTTTTAATCTTTTTTAAGCTAAAAAATAACCATAAAATTCAGTATCAAAAAGTTAATTTCAACTATACGATCTTTCCGCTGGCTACCGTCGGGCTTCTTAGGAACGCTCGACCGTTACATCTTGGGGAATTTCATGAGTACCTTCTTTTTCATGGTACCCATTTTTACGATGATAGCCGTTGTCATCGATATTAGCGAAAAATTAGACAATTTTTTGGATAAAAAAATTCCATTCAAAAGCATTTTTTTTGACTATTATTTGCAGTTTATACCCAGCATCAATGGTTTGTTGTGGCCACTTTATACACTTATTTCGGTCATCTTTTTCACGTCGCGCATGGCTTTCAACTCCGAATTGATAGCCATTATCGGCAGCGGCGTTAGCTTCAATAAAATATTGCGTCCCTACTTGATAGGCGCGTTCATTTTGGCAGGTTTACACCTCTTTGGCAGCCATATTTTCGTGCCATTATGCAATAAAAAGCGGGTGGCGTTCGAGAATAAATATATATGGTTTAATAACCGTAAAAACAAATCGGACGATGCGCATTTATTTATCGGAAACGATACGAAAGTATATATGAAACGGTATAATGCCGAAGATAGCTCTATCATCGACTTTTCAATAGAACGCTTTAAAGAAGGGAAACTTGCGTGGCGACTCAACGCAGCGCGTGCCGACTGGCAACCGTTTCGCCGCGACTGGAAACTGACGCAATACACGCTTCGCGAAATTGACGGCATGAACGAGAAAATGACGATAGGCAATGGGCGCGATACGATTATTTCGTGGCTTTCCGCCACATTTAAACCAGGCGATATTGAGCGGCGCGACAACCTAAACCTAACAATGACAACGCCCGAACTGCTCCGTTTTATTAAAAAAGAGCGCACGCGAGGCGCAGGCGGCTATGGCTATTTTGAAGTAGAATTGCAACGCCGAACCGCCGACGCTTTTACTTGCATTATTCTCACCTTAATCGGACTCTCGTTAGCGGGTCGGCGAGTGCGCGGCGGCATGGGGCTTCATTTGGCTTTTGGCGCACTCATCGGCGCATTATTTATTATGTTTACCAAGTTTTCAGCCACGCTTTGCATCAATGCAGGGCTGCCTGCTTACATCGGTATTTGGATTCCAAACATGATATTTGGCCTTTTAGCCGCTATTTTAATGCGCACCGCACAAAAATAAAACGTATCATTTTTTTAAATAATTCGCTACCGCTTCCTATTTCTTGGGTGGCAAAGCAGCACGGTTTGCCGCAAAAAATCGGCATCTAAATGCGTATAAATTTCGGTAGAAGTGATGCTTTCATGCCCAAGCATTTCCTGAATAGCGCGAAGGTCGGCACCGCCTTCCAGCAAATGTGTGGCGAATGAATGGCGAAAGGTATGCGGACTCACCGTTTTATTGATGCCTGCTAATCCTGCCCAATTTTGAATAAGCAGGAAGACGAAGTTTCGGGAAATGCGCTTGCCGTGCTTGCTCAAAAAAACAATGTCTTCTTCGCCCACTTTTGGCGTTTTCGTCACGCGCCCGTCCTCGCCGTTCAAGTAATTATGCAGCGCCTTGATGGCGTTTTCACCAATCGGAATAAGCCGCTCTTTGCTGCCCTTGCCCTTCACTTTTATCACGCCGCTCGCCAAAAACAGATTGGAAATACGCAAAGTTACTAACTCGGTGACGCGCACCCCGCAGCCGTACAACACTTCCAACATCGCCCGATTGCGCAAACGCCGCATCTCGTTGCGCTCCCAGTCCACAACAGCCAATATTTTTTCTATTTCATCGACCAATAAAACCACAGGCAAATCGCGGCCAAGTGCAGGCGGCGTAAGGCGGTCGGTCGGGTCGTCGGGTCGTTGGTCGGTTAGTAAAAGATAATTATAAAAGGCTTTCACGCCGCTAATTACCCGCGCTTGTGTGCGCTCGCCGATGCCCAAATCGAATAAATAGCCGATAAATGCGTCTAAATTAGCGGCTTCCAATTCCGCTACCCCTTTTAAATTATTTAAGGCAGCAAACTCCTGCAACTTGCCAACATCGCGCAAATAAGCGTCAATTGTATGCTCGCTCATCGCTTTTTCGAGCAATAAATAATTCTCAAAATCGCGCAAAATGACGTTTCTAACGGCTTGCTTTTTCATATTCTTATAAAAATCAGTAGTTTTTTTATATTTTCAAACCGTAAAGATACGCTTCATATTTTTATTTTCTTATAGAAATTAAAAAAATAGTACCTTTGTGGAATTAAAAAATACAATCAAAAAATGCAATCAAAAAATGCACATAAAATAGTAGCACATGAAATATCTATATCTTTTTATTCCCATTTTTTCCATTTTAAATAGTGCCGCTTTCGCGCAAACATCGTTTAATGACGATTTTAACAGCGGCACACTGGCGCAATGGCAGGGCAACACGAGCAATTACACAGTAACGGCAGGCGAAGCAGTGCTATCTACAACGGGTACAGGCACGGCTTATATTGCGGCAGCGGCGGCCATGCGCGATAGCGTTTCGTGGACGGTGTATTTCCGACAATTGCTTGGCGCAACAGGCCCGTCGAGCAGCAATTATACGCGCATTGTCTTGCAATCCGACGCAGCAGACGTGTCGGGCGCGTACAACGGCTATTATTTGCAAATCGGCGAAACGGGCAACGACACCATTCGCCTGTATCGCAAAAACGGCGCGACTGCTACCAAAGTTTTTTCGGCAAATGCAGGTATTTTACTGAACCCGACAACGATTCGAGTGAAAATAACGCGCAATGCAAGCGGTGCGTGGCTACTTTTTGCCGATAATACAGGCGGCACAAACTTCGTTTTAATCGGCAGCGGCAACGATAATACCTTTCTTTCGGGCAATTTTTTCGCGCTGCAAAACGCCTACACGTCCACGAATGCAAGCGGTAAATTCTTTTTTGACGCGGTGCATATCAGCCCGCTTTTTGCCGATACTGCGCCGCCTTCCTTAGCGTCGGCCAGCAGCGTATCGGCCACACAAGTTGATGCGCTTTTCGATGAATCCTTGAATAGCGTGACCGCAAATAACGCCCTCAACTTTACCATAAACAATGGCGCAACTGTGCAAAATGCAGCCTTAGATGCCGTTAATTTACAATTGGTGCATCTCACCGTTTCGGCTTTGCAAAGCGGTACTGCGTATAGCCTTACGGCAAATAATGTGCAAGACCTTGCGGGAAATACGATGACAACGCAATCGGCAAGTTTCAGCTATTTGAATGTGCAAACGGCATCGGAATATGATGTTTTAATCAATGAAATTATGGCCGACCCTACGCCGCAAGTAGGTTTACCAAACGTGGAATGGTTAGAATTGTATAATAAAAGTAGTAAAAACATCAATCTAAATTCGCTTCGATTGAAAATAGGTGGTGGCACACCGCAAATTTTACCAAATTATGTGCTGCCTGCCAACAGTTTTGCCATCATTTGTAAAGTGGGAAATGATACGGCAATGACGGCATATCCGCACGTTTTTGGCCTGGCTTCTTTCGCCTTAGTAAACACGGGCGATTCGCTTATGCTTTATAACACAACGGGCAATTTGGTGCATAAAGTAACGTATAAAGACACTTGGTATGGCAGTACGCTCAAAAAAGACGGCGGCTACACGCTTGAATTATCGAATACAGCGCGTCCGTGTTTGGGCGCAAGCAACTGGTCTGGCTCGAATAGTTTGACGGGCGGCACACCCGCTGCGCAAAATAGTTTGTATATAAATGTGGCAGACACACAGGCTCCGCAAATACTTTCTGCAACGGCGCAAACAACTACAACGCTACAAGTTTCCTTCAACGAGCCTATTCATAATGCGCTGACAACCAGTAGTTTCAGCGCAAATAATGGCTTAGGAACGCCGCAAAACATCGCCATTGAAAACGATACGTCGGTTGTTTTGACCTTTGCTACCGCCTTTATTTCTAATCAAAATAACACCTTAACGGTAAACGGCGCAACCGATTGCAGCGGCAACACTTTAACGAACGGCACGGTGGTATTTGCATTTTTAAACGTTTCCGCCCCTGCGCGTTACGATTTGATAATCAATGAAATATACGCCGACCCCACGCCTTCACTCGGTTTGCCCGAACAAGAATATGTCGAAATTTATAACCGAAGCACCAAAAATATTCAGCTACAAGGAATCTTGCTTGCCAGCGGCAGTAGCGGCTGTTTTTTGCCGTTTTATGTGATGCAGCCCAACACTTACGTCATTCTAACCGCTATTGATGCAGGCGACTTTACGCCTTACGGCAAAAATTTCCACCTAACTAATTTTCCATCGCCTTCTAATACGGGCGACGATTTGCGTTTAGAAACGCCAAGCGGAACTATTATAGATGCCGTGAAATACGATATTTCAT
>JBEEMU010000444.1:0-8084 GCA_041192485.1 Bacteroidota bacterium
GTGAATAAAATGAAAATGCGGCGCAGCTCTCTCCGAGAGTTTGTGCCGCATTTTTTGTAAATTACTTAAAATCTGTGTCCCTAATAACAACTTTAATCAGTGTCAATCAGTGTCAATTTGTACCAATTTATGACTAATTTATGACAAATTTCTGAAATTCGTATTAAATCCTGTAATATATAGCTGCTCTACTCATTTAAAATGTCTTACTAAGCCCTTTGGAACAGTAAGAAAAAAGAAAATTACGAAAAATAAAAATCTACTCCGTATCTTTGCGTTATGCAAAATCCTAATCTCGACGCGACCGCCGATAAACAGTCGGCAAACGACAAAGAAGTAGAACGCGCCCTTCGCCCGAAAGCCCTGTTAGATTTCGCAGGGCAAGCGAAAATTGTAGAAAATCTGCAAATTTTCATCGGGGCAGCCAAGTTGCGCAAAGAAGCCTTGGACCATGTTTTACTGCACGGGCCGCCTGGCTTGGGCAAGACCACGCTTTCCCACATCATTTCCAACGAATTAGGCACCAACCTCAAAATGACTTCGGGGCCAGTTTTGGAAAAACCGGGCGATTTGGCAGGCGTACTCACCGGCTTAGATGTAGGCGATGTGTTGTTCATCGACGAAATTCATCGACTAAATACCGTTGTAGAAGAGTATTTATACTCCGCAATGGAAGATTACCGCATCGACATCATGATTGATAGCGGCCCCAACGCTCGCACCATTCAGTTGCAAATAGAGCCATTCACCTTGATTGGTGCAACAACCCGCATGGGCTTGCTCACCGCACCGATGCGTGCGCGTTTTGGCATTACTTGCCTCTTAGATTACTACGATATTCCGACCCTTATCAATATCCTAAAACGTTCGGCCGCCCTGCTAAATGTGCCGCTTACACCCGAAGGAGCGCACGAAATAGCTCGCCGCTCGCGCGGAACGCCGCGTATTGCCAACGCACTCTTGCGCCGTATGCGCGATTTTGCGCAAATAAAAGGCAATGGCACCATCGATATGAAAATCGCCGAATTTGGTTTAGCCGCATTAAACGTCGATTCCGAAGGCTTAGACGAAATGGACAACCGCATCTTGACCACGATTATAGAAAAGTTTAAAGGCAGACCCGTCGGATTAACCACTATTGCAACCGCCGTAGGCGAAGACGCAGGCACGATAGAAGAGGTTCACGAACCCTATTTGATTATGCAAGGCTTTTTGCAACGCTCGCCCCGTGGCCGCGAAGTAACCGAAAAGGCTTACACACACTTAGGGTTAGTGCCGCCCATGAGCTTATTTTAATTTAACAATAAAAAAACAATCCCGCAAAACCAGAATACCTCGATTCGCTAAAAGAATATCGCCGCATAAACGCAAAATAAGGCGGACTTAACTCCGTTTTCAAATCTTAGCTCTCAAATCTCAGCTTCCAGGTCTTTATACCCATTCAAAAAAGCCTGAATATCCATGCGTTTTTTGCCCGCCAGTTGCACGTCTAATAAATGCAAATAACCGTCGGATAGCGCGATTTTCAAATACTTTTTATGGTCGCTGACAAAAGTGCCTATGGGCGACGTTGGTGTGTCTATTTCTTGTTTAGCGTCAAAAACCTTCAATTGCAGACCGTTCAAAGTGGTCCAAGCCGCAGGGTGCGGCGAAAGTCCACGTACAAAACGATGAACTTCGGCAACCGTTTTTGTCACATCGAGCTGCGTATTTTCAAGGAAAAGCTTGGGTGCGGGGCAGGCTAACCGCTCGTCTTGCGGCTTGCCATTCAAGTCGCCAGTCGCTATTTTTTGCAGCGTTTCTACTAAAACAGCGGCACCAATATGCTTCATTCGGTCGTAAAGTTGCCCGAAAGTTTCATTTTCATCAATACTTGTTTTGCCTTGCAAAATCATATTGCCCGTGTCTATTTCGTGGCGCAAAAAGAAGGTTGTAACGCCCGTTTCGCGCTCACCATTCATAATCGCCCAATTGATAGGCGCAGCACCGCGATATTTTGGCAGCAAGGAGCCATGCACATTGATAGTGCCTAATCGCGGCATTGCCCACACCACTTCGGGCAACATTCGGAACGCTACTACAACCTGCAAATCGGCATTTATAGCGCGTAATTCGCTTAAGAACGCCTCATTCCTAAACTTTTCGGGTTGTAAAATCCGCAACCCGTGTTTCATCGCACATTTTTTCACGTCCGATTCTATCAATTGTTTATTTCCGCGCCCGCCCATTTTGTCGGTTGCCGTAACAACGCCCACAACCTCGTGTTCAGTTAACAAAATAGCTTCGAGAGCGGGTACTGCAAAATCGGGCGTACCCATAAATATTATTCGCATATTAAGTAGTAGTATATAAATACTTTATAGATTAAATCCTCTTAAATCGGGCGTTCTGCATGAATGATGACCGTATTTATTTTGCCGTATGTGCTTATAAAAATAAATAAAAATATTTTAAAAATCATTGCAATTTTAAAAAAAAGCCGTACCTTTGCGGTACGAAAGAAAGATAGTGGCTTTGACACCCTATTTTTACAAATGTGGCGGGGTAGCTCAGCTGGTTAGAGCATCGGATTCATAACCCGAAGGTCGACGGTTCAAGTCCGTTCCCCGCTACTAAATAAAATATTGGTAATCAATATTTTATAAAATAATAAGCGGTTATAATTAGGTGTCACGTTCTGACAGAAGCCTAATTGTAACCGCTTATTTTTATTTGTGCAACACTTTTTTCAGGGCTTCCGCCAAATACTCATATTGCGGCAAGGCATTATAAAGCTGGCAGGCGATGCGCACATATTGCGCCGTTTTGCCCGTTTCTTTGTTTTTTATATAAAAAATAGGCACTTCAATGCCGTACTCATGAAATAAGCAATCTTGCAAACCCTCACTATAATTATACCCATAAGCAGGCGGGGCAACATCTGGATGGAGGAGAATATTCGCCAAATTTCCTACCATGTTTTCGGGCGCGGGCAAGGGCGTTTCGAGCGTTTCGGCAAGTAGCTGTCGGGCAGCTAATGCCAAATTATGATTATACGCACGCACACCATTCCAGCCGTTTTCTACCGTTTTTTCAAAAAAATCAATTGCCGTAGCTATGCAAAAGTAAGGCGAATAGTCCATCGTGCCAGTCATTACAAATTGATTTGACCAGTGTTGAAGCTGTCCTATTGCGCGGTCGTGAAAATGACTTAACTGCAAAGGTGCAATCTCATGTTGCTTATCGGGGCGTACATACATGATGGCAGAACCCTTCGGCGAACAAATCCATTTATGGCAATTGCCCACATAATAAGTTACGCCCAAACCTTCTATATCGAGCGGCAACATACCCGGAGCGTGTGCGCCGTCTATCAACACGTCTATATTGCGTTCTCGCAATTGCGCAATGATTTTCTGAATAGGCAAAACAATACCCGTTGCCGACGTGATATGATCCAATAAAACCAAGCGCGTATTTGGCGTTAATGCCGCAATAATGCCTGCTACAACCTCGTTTTCGTGGTTTAATGGAAACGCAATTTGCGCAGTATTTAAGGTAAGTCCATATTTATTGGCATACCATTTAAAAGTCTGCACACACGCCCCGTAATTGAGCGAAGTAATCAGCCACTCGTCGCCTTTTTCGGGGCGCAAACTATGCAAAATCGTATTGACACCTTGTGTAGTGTTTTGCACAAAAACGAAGTTATCGGGCTTCATGCCCAAAAAATCACCTACTTTCTGCTTGCTTTCATTGATTAAGTCTTCATGCTCGCGCATATAATAGCGCAAAGCCTGGCCTTCCATTTGCGCCCTGTATTGTGTTTGTCGCGCCAAAACTAAGCGCGGCGTTCCGCCAAACGCACCGTGGTTTAGCAAGGTCATAGAGGAGTCTAAGTCCCAGTGTTGCAGATAGTTAGAATAAAAATCAGCGTGGTTTATCATTCTTGTATAGCCGTTTTAGAATGTGAATATCCATGACTAATGCAATTAGTTTTAGGCAATTGCTCTAATCAAATTTACGGTGAAAAAACCAAGTATTATCATTCAGCGAGAAGCCGAGTGTTAATTTGGAGTAATTTTGTTGTATCAAATCTACAGCACCTTGCTTGCCAACCTCAACACCCACATTAACAAATGACGGCAACCCACGTGGCAAACGCACAGGGAAACCCATACCAAATGTGACCGCACTATTTGTTATTTGTTTAGACAAAATCACACGCGGGTCGGTTCCCATTATATAGCCAGCACGGTAAGATACGCGGTTCCAGTAGTTGCCAAACGATTTATAGTTCGGAGTCCATTCGCCGCCAACGCGCAACGCCCAGATGTCATTAAAAGATTGAGTGTTTTGCAACGGATTCTTATAAGCACTCCAATTACTCGTTTCATATTCGGCGGCGATAGACCAGTTATTGTCTTGCGTCATACGCAAGCCACCCGTGAATGTCGTGGGCATGACAACCGTTTTTTTGTCGTTTTCTGCCTCTTCCACCACTTCGCTCAAACCATTTTGACGGCGCGAGTAGTTATAAGTATTCGCCGCAGTCATGCTCGGCGTAATGTTTGCCGTCGCACCAAAAATCAAGTGCAATTTGTCGCGGCGGCGGAAATCGTCGTCGGTTTCGTCCGTGCGTTTTTGCGTAAGCGTAAGCTCATATTGCAGCCCAGGTCGCACCGAAAAGCCGTTATACAAAATGTCGTCGGTGAAAACATCGCCTGCGGCATAAGACAAACTCGTGAATTGAATGGCGCGATAGTATTGACTTTTGCCAAATAAATACCCCAAACTAAGACCAGCTTGAAAGTTTTTGATGCGAATGCCATTCGCCCATTGCAGTTGATACAAGCCGCCACGCCCAGTATAAGCGCGAGTAGCGGGGCCAAAATTGCTTATCGTATCCTTTTGCACAATGCTATAATCTATGCCCGAATATGGGTTTAAACCAAAGCCCATGCCCCATTTCCAGCTGCGTTTTTTTACCAAACCCAACTGATTGAGCGGGTTGAAAATCGGAAACGATAGCGATAAATTATTGATGCCGCCTGTCGCGCCCGTGCTACTGTTCGCCGCGCTCGAATATTGCGAATAGCGGCCGTATATACCTATTTCATACGAAGTGAGGTCTAAACTTCCAAGTCCCGCAGGGTTTGCAAAGTTTGCCCCACAACTGTTCGCCCAAGTAACGGCTGTTCCGCCCTGCGCAATAGTAGCAACAGGTCGGTTATTATATAAATCGCCTAAGCCAAAGCGCGTGTAAGGCGAGTTATCGGTAGGGCTTTGCGCAAACGCTGTGCCGACATACGCAATCAAGGCAATTGTAAAAAGTGGTGTTTTAATTTGAAACAAAGTATTAATATTTTTTAAATTTGAAAAATCGTTTATATATTATATAACTCAAAAAAACAGTCAAACGCTGCATTTGTATATGTGAATATTTCGTTAAAGTATTTTACTTTTTACTCGATTTATAAAGCATTTCGCGCTCCTTGTCACTAAGCGATTGAATACCGCTTCGCTTTATTTTTTCCAAAATAGCATCGACAAGCACCCTTTCGTGGTCTTCATCGTCCGAAGAGTGTCGGGGCGTATTAAACACCGTTTTTGGCTGACTTTTTGATGCTCCGCCGCGTGTTGCCGTCATTTTTTGTTTGCCAAAGCCTTGAAACCAAGCAGCGATATTATTAAAATGAAACTCAAACCACTCGGCATAATCACGTCCGCGTTGCAGCTCGCGTATAAAAAGCCAACCTGCAACTACGCCGCCTAAGTGCATCAAATGCCCTCCGTTATTAGTAGGGTTTAATGCGCTGATACTCGCCAAATCCACGACAATTAGAAACAAAGCCACTAACCACAACTCTACCCTTCCAATAATCAACAGGTGTAGCTCATAGCGTGGCACGAGGGTAGCGGCTGCCGCCAAAATAGCCATCACACCCGCCGACGCACCTAATGCCATATTGCCAACATACAAATTAGGCGCAAAAGCACTCAAAACAAAAACTGCCCAGCCCACTAAGCCGCCGAGCAAATAAATAGGCAGTATCAGTTTCCGCCCACCCATATCCTGTAAAATGCTTCCAAACCAATAGAGCGAAAGCATATTAAAAAAAAGATGCCCAATCCCTTCATGCAAAAACATATAGGTAATCGGAGTCCAGAAATGCGTCAGTGAATCCGCCAAATTGTTTGGTGCTTCAAAAAAACGCAAAACCGTCTGAAACGACTGTTCGCCCTCTTTGCCGCCAAATAGTAAGAGCAGCAAACGAACAACCAAAAATAGCAGAAACACCGCTATATTAATAATAATAAGCTGCGTCACGCGGTCGCCTTTGCGATACTGCTGTTTAACATCGTCAAATATATTCATGTTATTTTTTGGAGACGTTTTTGAAGAAAAAACTGAAAAAACTGGAAGAAATATCTTGAAGAAAGAAGACAACTATTCCCCCTTATATGCCCTATTTGGTTCAATTTTACAAGCTGCTTAACTTTTCAACGTATCAACCAAAACGGAATACTTAAAACTTCCGCAAAGGTACTAAAAAAACACCATTTCAACCCATTCCATTGCCTATCGCAGGACATTTTTTATTTTTAAAATATATTTTTAACATTTTATTAAATTTTATTAAAAAAAACCAAAATAACGATGTAGTTTTGCGGAATATTTCAACTCGTTAATTTGCCTTCTTAGGACTCTGTCCTTCTAGCTGTTCTTTTTTCTATCTAAAAAACGCCAATATTGTATATGAATCGTTTTTCTCTCGTTCTTTTTTTCTTCCTGCTTGCGAGTGCAACGGCTTTTCAAAGCTGCTCGAATGATGCGACCGACAGCAATGTCGAAACCGCCAACGAAGTGTCGTTTGCCGACGAAACAACACAGAAAATTTACAATCTTGCCGATAAAGGCAAGGTCAAAGAGCTTTTGCCCTATTTGCATCATGCAGAAACCGCCTACCGCCTTTTAGCAGTGCAAGGCATCGCAAATGCACAAGACTCGCTGCCCGCCACCGTCGACAGCCTAATAAAGGTGTTGCGCACCGACAAAAGTGCGCAAGTGCGCGAAGCCGCAGCCTTCGCCATCGGGCTGACGCACCAAGCCAAAGCCGACTCCCTCCTGCCCGTTTCGTTTAAAACCGAAAAAAGCAAGAAGGTGCAAGCAGCTATCTTGGAAGCCGTCGGGCGAACGGGTAGCGAAAAATCGCTCGGCTTCATTGCCGCCGTGAAAACATATCAACCAAGCGATAGCCTTTTATTAGTGGCGCAAGCTCGCAGTATTTTCCGCTTTTTTGAGCGGAAAATTATCCTGCCTACCGCCACACAAACGATGCTGAATTTTATTTTAACCCCAAAGTCGCCGCGTCAAGCGCGTGTGGCCGCGGCCTACTATTTTGGCCGTGCCAAGCAGTTGAGCTTACTTGCAAGCGAAGACACCTTGTCAAAAATACTGCCGACCGAACCCGATGCCGCCGTGCGTATGTTTATGACACCCGCCTTAGCGCACACACAAGGTAAAAAAGCATTTGCAACCATGCTTTCGATGCTGAATAGCGAAAAAGACCCGCGTGTGAAGCTGCGGATTGTAAATAGTTTATACCCAAATTTTGGGGTAAAACTGCTGGGCGATACCCTCATCAATGTCTTAAAAGATGCAAATACTGCTGTTGCAACATCGGCTGCCGAGCAAATTAAGTTGTTTGGTTTACCAAAGCACATTCCCGTTTTATTGGAAAAAGCAAAAGCCGAAACTCGCTGGCCAGTAGCCATTGCCACCTATTCAGCAGCATTAGGACTGACAACCTTGAAGTTCAAGCCAACCTTAGACGAAATAAGTAAAACACTACAAGACCGCTTTTTAGCCTCAAAAGATGAATATGAAAAAGCCGCTATCTTAGACGCATTGACGGGTTATTGCATGAATTGGTCGTTTATAAAAAACAACGCCTTAAAAAGCGACGCTTCGCCACTATTGAAAACAAAAGGTATAGAGGCTATTGCAAAAATCAGAAAAGCAAAAACCTACCGCTACACCTTCCCCAAAAACCTGCGCTCCGTCACCTTTTCCATCGATTCCTTGATGAAAGATGCCATCT
>JBEEMU010000445.1:0-3150 GCA_041192485.1 Bacteroidota bacterium
GGCGGCTTTGCAGGCTACGAAATGTATGCCGAGCATGGCGGCTGCCCGAGCGGCGGTGTTGTCACGGGCATCGGTTATGTGTCGGGGCGGCAATGTATGATTGTGGCGAATGATGCTACGGTCAAGGCGGGCGCGTGGTTCCCGATAACGGGCAAAAAAAACCTCCGCGCTCAGGAAATTGCGATGGAAAACCGTTTGCCAACTATTTATTTGGTGGACAGTGCGGGCGTTTATTTGCCTATGCAAGACGAAATATTCCCCGATAAGGAGCATTTCGGACGCATTTTCCGCAATAATGCAGTCATGTCGGCGCGTGGTATTCCGCAAATAGCGGCTATTATGGGCAGCTGTGTGGCGGGCGGCGCGTATTTGCCGATTATGAGCGACGAAGCCTTAATTGTGGACAAAACAGGTTCGGTTTTCTTGGCTGGCCCGTATTTGGTGAAAGCCGCAATCGGTGAAAATGCTGACCAAGAAACGCTTGGCGGTGCTACGACACATTGCGAAATTTCGGGCGTGACGGATTATAAAATGCCCGACGATAAAACTTGTTTGGACACTATCCGCAAATTAATCGATAAATATGGCAGGTTTGAAACGGCGGGTTTCGACCGCGCTACACCCGCAGCACCGCTCAAAAATCCGAAAGATATTTACACGATTTTTCCCGAATCGATGAAACCGTATAATTCGTATGAAATCATCGAGCGATTGATTGACAATTCGGAACTCATTGAATATAAGCAAGGCTATGGCCAAACCATTATTTGCGGGTATGCGCGTATCGATGGCTGGGCTGTTGGCATCGTGGCAAACAATCGACAAGTCATAAAAAATAAAAAAGGCGAAATTCAGTTTGGCGGCGTAATTTATAGTGATTCGGCAGACAAAGCAACTCGCTTTATCATGAACTGCAATCAAAAGAAAATTCCCTTAGTTTTCTTGCACGATGTGACAGGTTTTATGGTGGGAACGCGCTCCGAACATGGCGGTATCATCAAAGATGGGGCGAAAATGGTGAACGCTGTTGCGAATTCAACTGTCCCAAAATTCAGTATTGTGATGGGCAATAGCTACGGCGCGGGCAATTACGCCATGTGCGGAAAAGCCTACGACCCGCGTCTTATTGTGGCCTGGCCTACGGCAAAACTCGCCGTTATGGGCGGCGCACAAGCAGCAAAAGTCATACTGCAAATGCAAACGGCATCGATGGCAGCAAAGGGGCAAAAGCCAGATGAAGAGCAGGAAAAACAACTTTTTGACGAAATAAAAGCAAAGTATGATAAGCAAACTACGCCTTATTATGCCGCCGCCCGCTTATGGGTTGATGCGATTATCGACCCGTTGGAAACGCGAAAAGTGATTAGTATGGGCATCGAAGCAGCGAACAATGCACCTGTGGAGAAATTTAACCCAGGCATCATGCAAACATAACCAAATTATCTTTTACCCATTCCTAAATACAACTTGATTTCCTTTTTATTTTAACGAATTTCAATATTAACTCGTGATTCAACCCAAAAAACGTCTCACGCCACACGCCGCCCTGCTTAGTTTGCAGCGATTTTGCGCCTATCAAGACCGTTGCCACGAAGAAGTGCGCAGCCGCTTGAAAGAGCTTGGAGTATGGGGAAACGATTTGGAATTGATTATTGTAGAGTTGATAGAAGACAATTTTTTAGACGAAGAACGATTTGCAAAATCATATACTCGCGGCAAATTTCGGATAAAAAACTGGGGCAAAATCCGCATTGTGCAGGAACTGAAAAAACGAAAAATATCCGATTATTGCATCAAACAAGGTTTATTGGAAATATCCGACGACGATTATTTGCTAACTATCGCCAAATTACAAGAAAAATACGCAACTATGCACCCCGAACTCAATGCCTTCGAGCTGCAAAATAAAACCGTACAATATATTTTGAGCAAAGGCTTTGACCTGGAAAACGTCTTGAAAGTTATTCTAAAAAGAAGTAAATAAAAATCATACATAAAAAATCATACATAAAAAATGCTTGACCGCTTACGCGAATTAGATGAAAAAATAGCCCTCGCCGCTCTTGGTGGAGGCGAAAAACGGATAGCCTCGCAGCATAAAAAAGGCAAACTTACAGCTCGCGAGCGCGTTCAATTGCTTTTAGACGAAGGCTCCTTTGAAGAAATAGGAATGCTGGTACAACATCGCAGCACCGATTTCGGAATGCAAGACGAAATTTATTTGGGCGATGGCGTTGTGACGGGCTATGGCACGATTGACGGGCGAGTTGTCTATGTTTTTGCTCAAGATTTTACGGTATTTGGCGGCTCATTGAGCGAAACGCATGCCGAAAAAATCTGTAAAATCATGGATTTAGCCTTGAAAAATGGCGCACCCGTCATAGGCTTGAATGACAGCGGCGGCGCACGAATTCAAGAAGGCGTACAGTCGCTCGGCGGCTATGCCGATATTTTCCATCGCAATGTGCAGTCGTCGGGCGTTGTGCCACAACTTTCGGCTATTATGGGCCCCTGCGCAGGCGGCGCAGTGTATAGCCCTGCAATGACTGATTTTACCGTTATGGTAGAAAATACCTCGTATATGTTTGTCACGGGACCGAATGTCGTGAAAACCGTGACGAATGAAGACGTAACTTCCGAAGAACTCGGCGGCGCAAGTGCGCACAGCACAAAATCGGGCGTGACGCATCTTACAGCCGCTAATGATGCCGAATGTATCCAAAAAATTAAGCAATTATTGTCGTATATGCCGCAAAATTGCGCCGAAACGCCCGCTTCTTTGCCCTATACAGAAAAAGACGAATTGCGCCCCGAACTCATGCATCTTATTCCCGCAAACGCCAATCAACCTTATGATATGCGCGAAGTGATAGCTGGCATCGTCGATGAAAATTCCTTTTTTGAAGTGCATCAAACTTATGCAGAGAATATTTTGGTGGGTTTTGCGCGATTGGCAGGGCGAAGCATCGGCATCGTTGGCAATCAGCCTATTCATTTGGCAGGCTGTTTAGATGTAGAAAGTGCTAAAAAAGGCGCACGTTTTGTCCGCTTTTGCGACTGCTTCAATATTCCACTATTGGTTTTGGAAGACGTGCCAGGTTTCCTACCTGGAACCGACCAAGAATGGCACGGGATTATCACGAATGGCGC
>JBEEMU010000446.1:0-3337 GCA_041192485.1 Bacteroidota bacterium
ATAAACACGGTTATCATTACCCCAAAACGCCCTATTTTACCCGGTTTAAGTGGGCAATTGTTTATATACTACTACTTATTTTGCGTAAGCACCACGCTTTTTGCACAACAACCCACCTGCAACTGGGCCTACATTCCCGTAGGCGCAACCTCGCAAGCCTACCACACAATTTACTACGCAGCAACCGATGCAAGTGGTCATATTATTGAACTCGGTAAGCTACTCGGACGCGCCGATATGAACCCCGCCCCTGCCGACACGGTGCTTACGCCCTCGGGTTCATTCAATTATTATCTATCAAAAACGACCCAAGACGGGCATTTACTCTGGATAAAATATTTCGGGTATAATGGTGCCACTTCGTTTTTTGAATTTAAGGGCTTGAAAATCAACGCTAATAATGAAATTGTCGTGGCAGGCAACTACTATGGCATCTTAGACTTCGACCTTTCGCCGACAGGTATCGATACCCTGCGCAGTAAACAACCCACTTATCCCGACTTTTTTGTAGCCAAATATGATGCAAATGGCGGCTATCAATGGGCGAAAAGTTTGGGTAGCACAGGCACATCGGGTGTGAAAGCACAGGCACTAAGCCTGATGCCTAACGACGATATTTTGGTCACATTCAACCCGACAGGGGCTGTAGATATTGACCCCAGCGCAGCCGTACACAACTCGGTAGGTAGCAATGCAAATTTGGTTTGTTATAGTCCGCAAGGGCAATATCTTTGGAATACGCATACGCCAACGCCAACATCTTACGCGATTCCGAATAATACGGTAGAATGTGATAGTTGGGGAAATACCTATCTGATGTCGGTGGGCTATTATAAACTGACCGTCAGCAAAGTCACGATAACGGGCGCGAATGTGTGGGACTTGACTATTGGCGATTTCCCGACAGGCGCACGAGTCGACCCACAATCTATTTTGATAGAAAAGGCAACAGGCAACTTCTATGTGGCCGGTACTTTCGGCGGAACCGTCGATTTTGATCCTCATGCAGCGGTTGTAAACCGAACGGAATCTTCGGCTTCCTATCAAGATGGGTTTATTGCAAAATACGACAGGGATATGAATTTATTATGGGTAAATACCTATTCGGGGAAAGTGTCGTTTGGCACAAAAGCCCTCGATTTTGACGATGGTGATATTGTGGCGGTTGGCAATCTTACAAATACCGTCGATTTTGGTCAAGGCGTAATCCTTTCTGCAACAGGCAATTTGAGTCCTTTTTATATTAAAATCAACCCTGCGGGGGCAACAAAAACGGGTTTTGCACTCGCAGGCACCGGCTTGTTTACGACTATCAACACGAGCATCGGCAGTAAAGCCATATTTTCAGGTTCTATTTCTACCACAACCGATATGGACCCATCGAGCGCAAATTTTACACTAAATACAACTGTAAATAATTCGTTTACAGCTGTTTATCAATTTCTACTGCCTTTAAATACGGAAACGATGCTAGAAAGCAATAAAATCAGTATTTCACCAAATCCAGTGTATGAAAATTTCAATTTGAGCGTCGCAGAAAGCCTCATAGGAACCGATTACGCGGTATATAACGCACTTGGAAGTCTTATTTTAAAAGGAAAAATAAATGCACCGACGATGGTCGTCCCGTCTGATAATATGGTCGCAGGCCTGTATTTTGTACAAGTAGGTGGAAATTTTGTACGAAAACTAATAAAAACCTCTAAATAAGTAGTCGTATATAAATCCTCGCTAACATTGAACCCTGTTAAATAGGGCGTTCTGAGGTAATGATACCCGTGTTTATTTTGCCGCAGGCGCTTAGACAAAACGGAATATTTTGTAATTATTTAGGGACTGCGGTTCGAACGAAGTTCAAATACCTCTTACTAATCCCTCCTTCTGCGAAACCTCTGCGTTTAAAGACTATCTGCATATATTTCCTAATAATATAAATAAAAATAGTGTGTCGTAACCATAGAGGTTGCGACACACTATTTGCCTTAGGCTTTTTTAAACCGACTAAAAGCAGTGTAAGATTTAGTTAATCCTGTCGAAATTCTTGGCTGGTGGGTCTTCAGCCCACCACACAATTCGAAATTTGTTGAAAAAATCGGAATTTTTTTATGGAGTGGCTAAAGGCCCAGCTCGCCGAAACACTCGTATTTATTCGACAGTATTAACTGGAAGCAGTACTTAGGATACATTCTCAAGCTCATTTTCACGCATTTTCGCCTTCTATCTCGGTTTTCAAGGCTAAAACATAGTCGGTAGATTTTTGGATAAGTTCTGCGATAAACTCAATCGTCAGCCCTTTTGATAAGGAGCTGCGGACAATAGTTTTGATAGCATTTCGCTCCCCTTGGCTGATACCTTGGCTAATGCCTTGGCTGATACCTTGGCTGATACCTTGGCTAATACCTTGGCTAATACCTTGGCTAATACCTTGGCTAATACCTTGGCTGATACCTTGGTTAAAGCGGAAATCTTTTGAAAGGTCGTAATTGATAGACATATTTGTAACTTGTTCTGCGATGAGAGGTTGAAGTGTACGCAAGTTGGCCAATAATTCCATCTGGAAAATATAAGTTTGTAATTTGCGTTTATTTTTAGTTTTATCTTTCAAAGTCATTAATATTTTACCAATGACTTCCAAGTTATCTTCTTTTTTAAAATCGGCTAATATCGCCAAAATAATGCCTTCGGGGGTTTCCGAAGCCAAAAAAAGCTCGTAATCAATGGTGTTAATAGCAATAATTTGATACTCAAAGGAAACCTTTTGTTCCTGAAACCTTCCCGACATTGTAGGCGGCGTTTCGCCTAAATAAATCAAAAACTGCTCCACAGGCAATTTATATCGCTCCCGATACAATGACCAATAAATAAGCATACGCAAAGACATACTATCATCATTTGCGGTCTGAAATTCAATATGGTACAGTTTTTTAAGCCCCGATTCGGGTTCAGTGCCAATTTTGAGCCAGTCCCCACGCCGTTCAATCGTGCGAGGGACATCTCTTGGCAGCTCCTCTAATTGCAAATTGATTATGCCACAAATGTATTGCAATACAGTTTTTTCTGCTTTTTTGATATTTTCTTTAAATATCTTGTCGTAATCTTGATGTGTCATAAAGCTATATTGTATATCTGAAACGCAAAGATACGATTTTTTTTATTTTTAAAAAACTTAAATACAATACAAAATTGTATTTTATTGCCGTGAACGTGCTACGCACACGATTAAAACTAACCAAGTTATCTTTTACCCATTCCTTACTGTGGATATTCTTCATTTCCGATACTACTTGAATAGATAATTGGTAATCAATTAGAAGCTATTGGCAACCTTACAGTAAAG
>JBEEMU010000447.1:0-3456 GCA_041192485.1 Bacteroidota bacterium
ACTTTCGTAAAAATCAATAAACTCGACCAAGCCGATTTGTCGTTTCGAGTAACTTTGCGTAATATTACTTAGCAAATCGTCGTAGCGCGTATAAAAATCTTCTTTATCGGGTGTTTTCAAGGCTTGTAATTGCTTATATTTCACAAAAGCCGCCCAAACTTCGGTTTCTACCTGCGCCTGTACCTGCGATTGCACCATTTCCTGTTGCTTCACGCCAAATTCGGCAGCTTTTATATTGCCTTGATTTTTATTAAAAATAGGCAAGGGAAGCGACACATTCACGCCCGTATAATGCGGCGTGAAATTACTTTGACGGTCGTAAGTAATGCCGACTAATAGGTCGGGATATTTCAAGGCTTGCTGATAAACCAAGTTTTTTTCTTGCAAAGTTCTCGCCGATTTAGCCAAACTTATATCAGGTCTTTCGCTCAAGGCGGTTGCTACCAAGTCGGCGATAGTAGGTAAGTTCGCTGGTGTTTTTTTTGGCAAAACCACGATAATTGCCGTGTCGCCGCTTACGCGCAAAAGCGTTTTCAAGTCGCCTTGCACGAGTAAGGCGTTCACTTCCTCGTCGTTGATAGTGTGTTGAATACTATTCTGCAAGGCTTCCAAACGGATTTGCTCCTTCAAGGCCATATTGCCCTGCTGCACCTGTGTTTTGATAGCCAGAAGCAATTGTTGAATCGTTTTCAATTCGCGTTGATACAGGCTAATGCGATTTTGCGTATTTTGCA
Organism: Bacteroidota bacterium; assembly: GCA_041192485.1. Taxonomy (GTDB): domain Bacteria; phylum Bacteroidota; class Bacteroidia; order Chitinophagales; family Saprospiraceae; genus JBEEMU01. Next base: position 735 of record JBEEMU010000447.1, read on the forward strand.
AAGCGAATAAATCGGTGTGTAGCTGATAGCGCAAATGACGCATCAAATCATTGAGTTGATGGGCGGCCAATTGCTCATTTTCAGCCGTCAAGTCGGTTAATTTTTTGCGTTTACCCGCCAACTTTATCAACTGTTGCACCTGCAAAAACTCTTGGTCTAAACCCATAAACGTTCCGCCGCCCCCGAGGTTAAACAAGTTGTTTTCGAAGGTCAGCGTCGGGTTGTCCCAAAGGCGCGTTTGGTCGGTGAGTGCTTTTGCAATATCAATATTGTACTTGGTTGCCAATATTGCCAAGTTTTTACGGATAAAACGGGCATCGGCATCGGTTGGCGAAAGCCGCAACGAGTCGGATTGCGCCCAACTCATGGTCGCCCAAAGTAGCGCAAATAAAAGGGCTACATAACGAAGATTAATCATTACTACTTTATAGTGTGTTTGTGAAACTTTCTAAATCCGTAAATTGCCTCAAAGCTCGATAAACGCGACGCGCCTATCGAAGCAAAACGCCCAACTATCGAACAGCACGTTTCACCCGTTAGATGGCTTTAAAAGACCAAAAACAGGAAAAAGAATACGCTGTCGCGAAATGCGAGCGAAGTTTGAATGATTGGTTAAATGCGGAAAACCTGCAAGCCTGCGCCGATAGCGTGGGTAGGTAGCAAGTAGGTGTGGGTAGCTGCTTCGATGGCTTGCTGGGCGGCAATTTGAAGCAAAGTATTTGGTAAAAGGTTAAAAAAGCAAGCTAATCGTTGTAAAAAAACGATAAAATACAAATCAAATTGCGTGTGTACGGAAGACCTATCTTGACTTTCGTCGTCGTCATTATCATCTTCTAAAATATCGCTATCCGTAATAATGGCAAGGAAGGCAGTTTGTTGCGGTTCTTGTAGTGTTTGCCAATTAGTTGCTGTAGAAATAATCTTTGCCTCCGCCTCGCCGCTTTTCAGCGCGTTCGTGTTGCTTGTTGCGCCCGCAAAGAAACTTGCGAAATACAAAAAGCTATATAGAAGAAGATTTAACATACAAATGGGTTTGTCTGATTTACTTTGCAAATAGAATTTAAGAGCTAATTCTTGTCGTTTGACGGCGCAAAGGTACGGTTTGTTTAAGTAGTAAAAAGAGGAATGTTCTTTTTTAACAAGGTATTAACAATGTTTTTAATTTATTTCAAAAATTGCCGTTTTCATACGGATTGTTTCCTGCCCGTTTCCCGTCGTTTCTTTTAGGTGCAATCGCTGCGCCGCAGGTGTTTCTTGCACTTGCTGCATCGTGCGGACAATGCCTGCGGGTACGCCGTTTCGCTTGAGTTTCGGCAAAATATCCGTACTATTTAGTTGTATAAAAAGAGCAGAAAGCTCGTCGGCTAATTTTTGGCGATGCCCTAGGCGCAGCGTATTATGGGCAAAAAGAGGGCTTTCGCCTAAATCGGGGCGGTTCAAACAGCGGCATAAATGCTGGAATTGTCGGTCGGTGCCTACGGCTAATACAATTTGCTGGGCATCGCGAGTGGCAAAAAGTTCGCCATACGGCGCAATATTCGGGTGCAAACTGCCCATTCGAGTGGGATTATGCGCGGCCATCAGCCAGTTAGTTGCTTGGTTAGCGAGTGACGCTAAAGCGGCATCTTGCAGTGAAACATGGATAAACGCGCCTTTTTTCGTGTGTTCGCGTTGCCACAAGGCTACCAAAATACCTTGCTTGAGTTGGTGTGCCGCCAAAATATCGATGAGGGCAACAGGCATTTTGGTCGGCGGCGAGTCGGGCTGCCCGTTCATCGCCATAAAGCCCGTTTCGGCTTGCAAAACCACATCGAAGGCAGGCGTTTCATCGTGTTCGCCATAGCCGCTAATTTGGGCATAAATCAAGCGCGGGTTCAGTTCTTTTAAGCTGTCGTACTCCATACCTAAGCGTTTGGCCGACGAGGGCTTGAAGTTGCTCAATACAATATCGGCATCGGCAATTAAGGCTAAAACCCGCTGCCTATCGCCGTCGTTTTCGAGGTTTGCCCACACAGCGGTTTTGCCCCAGTTTACGCTGCTGTAATAGGCACTTTGCTGGTCGGGTTGCTCCGAACTGATGCGCCAAGCGCGTGTAATATCGCCGCCAATTTCGGGGTTTTCTACCTTAAAAACCGTTGCACCTAACTCTGCAAAAAACAAGCCTACGGCAGGCCCCGCCAACACGCCCGCCAGCTCCACGACTTTCAAATCGGATAAAAAAGGAATTTTACTTGCCATCTATTTGTTTATTTTAGCCTTGTTTTATAGAAAAACAGTCAATTTTTCTGTTTTAAGTGTTTAAATGGCATTTATAATGAAATTATGACTTAAATTATAAAAACGAAATGTATTATATTGCTTACGTTTGTGCCTATTTTATACTATCGTTTTCCAATAACGGTTTTAACATCATATTCTACACCAATAAATAAAAATAAAATGAAGCAAATTCGCCTTTTTTTCGTCACCTTTTCGGGCATCTTGTTTTTAGCGCAAGCTGCTACCTGTCAGTCGTATTTTGTCGCGGGTTTTACTGGCGGTTTCCCGAAATATGACGCTTTAGACGGCATCGTGAAACGGTATAATTCATTAGGAGAACACCGTTTAGATAACTTTGGTTTTATGCCAGGGTTCGAATTTGGTATCGGTAGCTACGGCGAGCGCACTATGATGGAAGCCAAAATAGCGAGTTTGGGGCAAACTATAAATAGCCATCTGACGA
>JBEEMU010000448.1:0-2798 GCA_041192485.1 Bacteroidota bacterium
GGAAAAATGTGTCCGGGTCGGGCAAAATCATCGCCTCTCGTATTCGTTTCTGTGAGTGCGAGTGTGGTAGCGGCGCGGTCGGCTGCCGAAATTCCCGTCGTGACTCCCTTCCCTAAAAGGTCGATGGAAACGGTAAAAGCGGTTTCGTGTTTATCCTTAGTTCGCTGCACCATTAAGGGCAAATCTAACTCGTTAGCGCGAGCTTCGGTGATGGGTGTGCATATCAATCCGCGGCCGTGTGTAGCCATAAAATTGATGATTTCGGGCGTGATTTTCTCGGCAGCACACACGAAATCGCCCTCATTTTCGCGGTCTTCGTCATCTACTACAATGATGACTTCGCCATTTTTGATGGCTTCAATAGCATCTTCGATGCGGTCTAATTGATTTTTCATGGCTGAATTATAAAACACTGAATGACAATTCCTCTATTAGGAACGCTATCTATTAGAACAAATGGATAGCTTTTTTGTTCGTTTTTCGGCGTTTGTAGATACTCTTATTATTTTTCTATAAAACAACGGCTTGCGTATTCGCTACTGAATACACAAGCCGTTGTTTATAAGCATATTAGGAATGGGTAAAAGATAACTTGGTTCGTTATTATTTTTATTTTTAGTTAGTTTCTACCTTACTTTAACGTTTTTTATAAAAAAACGCTGCCTGTAAGTCTGAAAAAACAACTACTTTTCAAAAAACAACTAAAAAACACTGCCTTCTACCTATCTATCAGCTTACATACGCGCTTTCATTTTAGCAATCGAGTCAATACGCGCTTGAGCGAGTTTCATCGCAGCTTGCTGTACGCCGATATTTTCGGCATCGGCGAGGTGTAATATCTCTAAGGTGCGGTCGTAAATCTGCTCAGTGAGGGACATGGCTAAACCTTTGTGGTAGCCCGACGGCGAAACTTCGGTGTAAACATTGCACACGCCGCCTGCATTTATCAGAAAGTCGGGAGCATAAACAACGCCGCGTTCGCGCAATATTTGTCCGTGTTTCACCTCGTCTGCCAATTGATTATTGGCTGCACCAGCAACTACCTCGAATTTCATGCGAGCAATAGAATCGTCGTTTAGGGTGGCTCCTAAGGCACAAGGGGCATAGATTTGCGCATCTAAATCGTAAATATCGTTCGGCGCAACTACTTTTACCGACGAGTGTTTATCGGTAACGAGAGAGATATTTTGTTCATTAATATCGCAAATAGTGACTTTCGCACCTTCTTTTACTAAGTGGTCGATGAGGTATTGGCCGACATGGCCCGCGCCTTGAACGGCAACCGTTTTGCCGGTCAATTTATCGCTGCCATATTTATATTTTACCGCCGCTTTCATGCCTAAATAAACGCCGTAAGCGGTAACGGGTGACGGGTCGCCGCTGCCGCCTAAATAGTCGGGTTTGCCTGCCACAAACTTGGTTTCTTGCGCAATATACTCCATGATGCGCGTAGAGGTGCCTACGTCTTCGGCAGTATAATATTTGCCGTTGAGCGAATTGACAAAACGGCCATATCGGCGCCAAAACGCCTCTCCTTTTTGCAGCCCTTCGCTGTCGATGATGACCGCTTTTCCGCCGCCGAGATGAATACCCGAAATAGCCGATTTATAGGTCATTCCGCGAGAAAGGCGCAACACATCATTTAGCGCGGCTTCTTCATTATTATACTTCCAAATGCGGGTTCCGCCCAATGCGGGGCCTAAAACAGTGTTGTGAATAGCGATAATCGCTTTCAAACCTGTTTCTTTATCGTGACAAAAAACGACTTGCTCGTGTTCTAAGCTTGAAAGCTGTTCAAAAATCATGGCTAAAAATAAATTATTAAATTTTTTGTGTGATTGTGATAATGTGTAGGACTGTGTTTAGGAGAGCGTATTAGGAGAGTGTGTAAAAGAGTGTATTATGACAGTGTATTATGACAGTGTGTGTGAGAGCGTGTGAGAGCGATTTTGAATTTTCCAAAAAAATTTTATAAAAAGTAAAAAAGTAGGAAAAAAACCTAAAAACCAAATTTTTTTCGGCAAAGGTAGCGTTTATCTAATCATAAGCAAGTATTATTTTGTAAAATTTTCGTTTTAAAAAATTACATTTTCAATTGCACCCGCAAATGTAGGGCATTTTTCCACTATTTTCAATAAAAAAATCATTTTTTGTAAAAAAAGTTTTATCTTTGCAAAAAAATATTTTCTTACTGTAACTTTTAAAGGAGTTTTGGCGTTTCAAGTTAAGTAGTGTTTCAAATTAAGTAGTGTTTCAAGTTAAGTAGTGTTTCAAGTTAAGTAGTGTTTCAATCGGAATTTTTTTATGGAGTGGGCTAAAGACTCAACTCGCCAGTTTAAACACTATCAAGCGATTAAGCGTGAGCATAGCTGAAACGCGCAAACAGCACCGACCTAATACTTCAGTGCTACTGGGCCTCACTATCCGACAGGCTTAAATGGATTGACTACTAAGTATCGTTTTTTGCAAAAATAATAAAAGGTTTGTTTATGAAAACAAAAATCCGCAAATTTTTATTCAGCTGTTTACTTTTATGCAGCGTTGCCGCGTTCTTATTCGTCAATTTTGGCGATAAGCTGCCGTATGCTATTCAGCGCATCGAAAGAGTGCGCGATTCGGCGGAAGCTCACGTTATTTTGCCCGACGTGGCCTTGCTTCGCTCTGTTTGGGACACTGGAAAAGATTTGGTTCCCCGCATTATCCTGCGGCTTAGTTGATAAATTGACTCGTTTTTTTTTGAAAAAATAGCCCTGTCTGTAAATAGATGACATGCAAACCGCCTCTAAAAGCTCTGCTTT
>JBEEMU010000449.1:0-2610 GCA_041192485.1 Bacteroidota bacterium
GACTGTATGCCAACCTTCACGGTGTCGGTCGCAATGCAGCCGCCTGCTGTGTTTTGCACCGACCAAATATAGGTGTAAATTCCGGGATTGACACTGACTGTTATTTGCGAACTTGGTGAATGGCTGTCGCTAAAAACGGTTGTGCCACTGCTCGGAGCTATCTGCGTCCAAGTGCCTGCTGCGCCCGTCGGGGCGGCGGTTGCTGCCAAATTTGCGGTGCTGCTAAGGGTCGCAAAATCGGTGCCTGCATTTGCGGTAAGCGGCGCGACTTGTGCCGCAACGGCTATCGTTGTGCTATAACTACACGTTGCTACGCTGACGCTAACAGTATAAGTTGCGGCGGCGGCGGCGTTGCAAACGGTCGTTGTGGCCGTTGTGCCAATGCTTGTTGTGCCGCGTTTCCAAGTGTAGCTTGCGTTTGCGATAGTCGGCACTTCCAATTTCACACAGCCATTGCAAAAGCGAGTAGCGATAGGCGTGAAACTAAGCGTACCTACGGCCGTGCTGTAATCGGCACTGATACCACAAGTATCCGAAACGCGGAAGGTGTATGCGCCTTGCGGCAAATTTGCAAACGTGTAGCTCGTTGCTCGATTCGTGACATCGGGTCGTGTGACGGGGCCCGTAAGCAGTTTATAGGTAAATGGTGGATTCCCATTGATAACATTTAAAGCGATGCTGCCTTGTGTGCCGTTGCAAACTACGCCAAAACTCGCTGTTAAATCGGGGCGTGTATAAAAGGGCATCGAGAACGAAATAGTATCAATAGGGCAACTCAATACGCCTAAGGCATCTCGAATGCGGTGATAAACGCGATAGCTGGTACCCGCATTCAAATTATAAAAAGTGGTGGAAGCGTTTCTTACCTCTTTTTCCTCAATTTTTAGTGATCCGGCTTCGTTATACACTTGGAAAACATCATTTGTATCGGCGCAAACGCTCATAGTAAGCCCTTGCCCTAACCAATTGCTTTTGGTTTGGCCGCCATGTACCGTTATTCTACCATTTGTTGGACAGGTAGAATAAGCGTCATAAGTAAGCGCAGGCATTGCAGGTGCAGGGAGTGTAATGGGGTAAGTGCCGCAAGTCGTAATAAAACTATAGGAACCAGGGCGCAATTGTCGAATCCAAGTAGAAGAACCTGGACCCGCTGTCGTGCTGATATTCACATTATCGGGGCCGCCAGTAATGCGCCCTATTTGCTCAAATAGAACGTCCCAGGCGAATTTGCAGGCATTGCCAACTGATTTAAAACTTGGTTTTAAACATCGAATAGCCGCCGCACCTACATTCGCAAGTTGTGAAGTACTGCCACAAGTAGGGTGCGCCGCCGTGACGGTATAAAGCCCAGCCGTTAAACCTGGAAATGACCCAGTTGTATTAGTGGCAACTACCATACCTGCTGCGTTTGTCGCGGTGTAGGTAACGGGTCGGTTCTGGCTATCTACCACTTGCAAAACAGTAGAAGCGGTAATACTGGTGCATGTTGTGCTTGTTACAAACGACTTAATACCAGGTGTTGCCACCGATATTGTATCTACCAAAATTCCGTGTGTATCATACACTTTCACCATAAAGTCTGTGCCATGCCCCAAACCTGTAAAAACACCTGTGCTATTGCTCGCTACCAATGCACCCGTCAGTTCATTATATAATTTAAACGTACTGGAAGTGTTTACAGGGCAATAAAATATCTTCACCTCGTCACACTCTTCTCGCTTGCCAATAATACGAAGTTTCAGGTTATAATTATAAGTAATGGTTTGCGGAATGCCATTCGGATTATGGCAGGTTATAATATAATCGCCTTCGGGTGTATTGGGAAAAATGCCTGTTGTATTGGTTCCTAAAACCACGCCTGCGCTATTTTTTAGCGTAACAGTTGTCGTGCCGCCGATGGTCGTATTCGTTTGAAGGACGTATAGGTTATTATTACAATCAGAGGTAATACAAGAAGCTCTCCCTATTTCTACGGTATCTTTCTCACCACAACCATTTTTTATTTCAAAAAGTTGTGCGTCGCCAACGGTTGGAAAATAAACAGAATTGTCAGCATCTCCTACGGCATCGGTGAGCGTAATTTGTGGGACGCAGGTGAGGCATTTATAAGTGACGGGTTTAAACGAAAAATCGACAAACACCCCACTCGTGTTGGTTGCTAATCGCTGCTGTTTGGTGTGAAGGTGTACGCCCCAAGAACATTCTAATGCTTGTTGAAATACGTTAAGCGACGAAATTTCCGCAAAAGCGGTGCGGCCGCAAGCATCTATTACGTCAAAATGAAACAAGACATTATTCCGCAACCCTGTAAAGTGACCTGTTGTATTGTTTACTTGACTGCTTGTTTCCCTGAAAGCGTAGGGCGGCGTTCCGCCTGTGGCCACCACGGTAGCCGTTCCTAAGGTGCCATTGCTGCACGTTAGAGCAAGGCTTAATGGAGTAGGGTTGCCAAAAATGCAGCTGACGATTTGCGAAAAATAGCCGCCGCAAGCATCGTGTATTACCACGGAATCGCGACATTCGGTTACGCCCGTAAACGTGCCATTTGTGCTTGTGCGCACCGCGCCAGTACGCGGGTAGCAGAGGTAGGTATAAGGTGTTGTACCGCCC
>JBEEMU010000450.1:0-3759 GCA_041192485.1 Bacteroidota bacterium
TTTACCTTTTTTAGTTTATTTTGAACCACAAGTTTATTTTGAACCATATAAGGGGCACATAAGAACCACATAAGATGTAGGTACTAAGGAACGAGTAAATCTTAACTTGGACAGGTTTGAGGTGCCGTAGCACCGTAGCATTTGTAGCAAAAAAATAACGGCACATTCGGTAAGGTGCATTGGTAAGATGCCGTAGCACCGTAGTATTAAACCTGTCCAAGTTGTCTTTCACACGTTCCTAAAAGCTTATATGCCTTATATGAAAGGCTTAAAGGATATTTTAGAGTAGTCCAAAAAACGCACTACACCCGCAATGCGTTTTTTTTATAAACATTATCAATAAATTGCCTGCTATTTTCAAGCTACATTCTTTCGGGCAATTCGATGCCCAAAATACCCATACTATGCGTCAAAACCTGTGCAACGGCTTGCGATAGGCGGATACGGAATGCTTTTTCTTCGGCGTGTTCTGCACCTAATATTTTCACGTCGTGGTAAAAACGGTGGTAGGCTTTCGCCAAAACGTAGGAGTAAGTGCAGATGTCGGCGGGATTATGGTCGCGAGCGGCAATGCTTATCGTGGACGGATATTGCTGCAAAAGCGATAATAAGTCTTTTTCTTGCGGCAAAATCGCTTGATAATCGCTACTTGTGGCGGTCGTTTCTTCGGTGTTTTTACGGAAAATACCAGCGATACGCACATAAGCATTTTGGATATAAGGCCCCGTTGTGCCGTGCATATCGAGGCTTTCTTTCGGGTCAAAAACCATTGCTTTTTTAGGCGAAACCTTTAAAATATGGTATTTCAAAGCCGATAGACCTATTTTCACGCAAATGTCGTTTCGCTCTTCGGGCGTTAAACCGTCTAATTCGCCACGGTCACCGCTTTCCGATTTTGCTAAGGCAATAACTTCTTCCATTAAATCGTCGGCATCTACAACCGTTCCTTCACGCGATTTCATACGCCCCGAAGGTAGATTTACCATGCCATACGATAGGTGAAACAAGCCCGCAGAATACGGCTCGCCTAAGCGTTTCAAAATCTCGAAAAGCACCTTGAAATGGTAGTCTTGCTCGTCGGCCACTACATAAATCATGCCGTCCATGCCGTATTTTTCGTAGCGCGTATTGGCGGTGCCGAGGTCTTGCGTCATATAAACAGCCGTTCCGTCGGAGCGCAAAACTATTTTTTCATCTAATTTCACATCGGTCAAATCAATCCAAACCGACGAATCTTCGCGTTGATAAAAAATGTTGTTTTCTCTGCCTTTTTCAATAATTTCTTTTCCGAGAAGGTAAGTTATCGATTCATAATCGCGGAAATCAAACTTTACGCCTAATTTCTGATAAGTACCATCGAAGCCTGCATACACCCAGTTATTCATGGTTTCCCATAATTCGCGGACGGCAGGCTTACTCGCTTCCCAGTCTTGCAGCATTTTTTTACACGAAGTTCCCAATTCGGAAATTTCGTTAAAATAATGGTTTTTATAAAAACTTTTGAAAAAAGCCTGTCGAGCTGTTTCTGCGTCTGCTTCTTTCGATGTTGGGTTTGCTGCCCAAATGTCGTTTGCTTCGTCGCTAAGTTGCCAAGCGGCATACTCTTTTTGAAACTGTTTTTCAAACTCCACATAATATTTGCCGACTAAATGGTCGCCTTTCATGCCCGTTGTTGCGGGCGTTTCGCCATTGCCGAAGCGTTGCCAAGCCAGCATACTTTTGCAAATATGCACCCCTCTATCATTTATTACCTTGCAAGTGATAACTTCATTTCCTGCCGCTTTTAGCAAATTATGCGTACTCCAACCCAATAAAATATTGCGAATATGCCCTAAATGTAAGGGTTTATTGGTATTTGGCGATGAAAACTCAATAATAATGCGTTTTCCTGTGGGTGCTGCTTCGCCGTAGTTCGGGTTTTGCAGAATAGCGTCGGTTAAGCGGTGCCAGTAAGCGTCGCTAATACTAAGGTTTAAAAAGCCTTGTACTACATTGAAATTGCAGACTTCGGGGCAGTTTGCCGCCAAGTACTCGCCTAATTTCACCCCGATATCGGGCGGTTTCAAGCCTTTTGAAAGGCGCGTAAACGGAAAGCAAAGCACAGTTACATCGCCTTCAAACTCTTTGCGAGTCGGCGAAAGTTGCACAGTATTCGGGTCAATCGATTCGCCGAATAGGGCGGAAACAGCGGCACTGACGGCGTGTTTCAAAATCTCGTTAATGTCGTTTTTCAATGAAAATTGGTTATTCGTTATTCGTTATTCGCTCATCACTCGTCGGATAGGAACACGGATTTAATCGCTTTCCTAAGCGTGAGAGCGTTTTTCGCCCCACAAAAGTAGCGTTTTTATGGCATATTTTGGTAAAAAAAAATAATTTTAGAAAATGTGCGATAAATGCAGTAATTTCGCAGGCTGAAACGCGGTAAGTAGTAGTGTATAAATAGCCACGGTTTCTGAAACCCTGTAAAACGGGCTACTTTCGGGCAATGATACCCGTGTTTATTTTGCCGCAGACGCTTATTTATTCAAAAAAAACGTCTATATTATTATTTTTTTTATTATTAATTCTTTATTATGAAACAAATTGTAATTTTTTTCTTGGTTGTTACTTGCCTGCTTACTGCGGCAAGTTCGGGATTTGCGCAGCCTAAGCCGCACCGACCGAAACCCGCCGTACCTGCGCCGCACGGTGGCGGTACGGCTGCGGTACAACAACCCGCTACTATTGCTACGTTCGAGCAATTAGTGAAGGCGGGAATCGTGTATGCGCGGCAGTGTGCAACACAAAATGAGAAGCAATGGCATTTGGGCATTTATCAAAATGGCGGCTTCCGAAACGAGGCAGAACATACACTCGTTAAAAACGATTCAGCTAATAATGAATTGAAAATTCATTATACAGAATTAGGTTTTTACTTTCCCGATAAAAAAGAATGGTCGTGGATTTGGTGGAATAATCCGAACGCCGAAGCGATAAAAGAGTATGGCAGAACGCATCAAATCAAAGAGTTGACGACCGAATTTCTGACCTTAGAAAACACGGTTGATGCCATTAAATTGGCGCAAGCCGCCGCTTTTGTCTTAAAAGCAAGAGGCATTGAGGCTATTCCCTCGCCCGATGGCTCGCATTTTTGGCTCATAGCCTACGATTCTATTAATTAATCAAGGTATCTTTTTACATTTATACGCTATTAATAAGTAGAATTAAGTAGTAGAGTATAAATAGTCACTATTATAAACTCTGGTAGAATACAACGTTTTGAGTGGTTTATAATAGCACTTATTTTGCCGCAACCCCTTACTTAAAAAGAGTTACAGATTCTCCCGTGTGTGAGAATTTGTAACCCTTTTTTATTTTCAGGTCTAATACTAAAAAATCCTCCTACTAATTTTTTTGGTGGAAACGCTTCTTTTTACCTTTTTCAGTTGATTTTGAACCACATAAGGTACCTCAGAAACACCTAAGATGTGGGTGCTAAAAACTTATCTGCCTTATGTCGTTCAAATTTACAAGCTGCTTAACTTTTCAACGTATCAAGCAAAAGGGAATAGTTGATGTTTCCAGCAAATCCACAGCGCAAATCCACAGCGCAAATCCACAGCGCAAATCCACAGAGCAAATCCACAGCGCAAACCCACCTATCAAATCCATGTAATATTCTAAAAAATCAATGCTCCATGCTTGGTGCTATATTCTCTTGGGGGGCGGCAATGGGCGTATTTGTGTAGTTTACGGGTTCTGGTGCCACTTTTTTAC
>JBEEMU010000451.1:0-2913 GCA_041192485.1 Bacteroidota bacterium
ACCGCTATGCCGCTTTATATGGACAACAATCGGCAACCAAGCAACAATTAGACGCAGCGCAAGCCGAAAAAGAAGCAGCAGAAGCGAATGTGACCGTTGCTATGCGGCAAGCCGATGCCGCTCGTGCGCAATTAAGCGTGACCGAGCATCAGTCGCAGGCAGCGAAAACCCAGCAAATAGCTTCGGCAGCGCAAACCGATGCAACGTCGCAAAATATCGGCATCGCGGAAGCCTTGGTCAAACAACGTCAAGCCGATTTGGATTTCTCGAAGCTGCAATTGAGTTATACCACCGTTATTTCGCCAGCAAATGGCAAAATTTCTAAAAAGAATGTGCAAATGGGGCAATTGGTAAACCCTGGCGTGACCTTCATGAATGTAGTAGAAGGCACAGATGTCTGGGTGGTCGCCAATTTTAAAGAAACGCAAGTAGGCGTGATGCACGAAGGCGACGCGGTTGATATTGAGTTAGATGCCTTCAAGGCGCACGTTTTTAAAGGCAAGATACAGTCTATTTCAGATGCGACAGGCGCGAAATTCGCCCTGCTTCCACCCGATAATGCCAGTGGCAACTTTGTGAAAGTGGTGCAGCGCATTCCCGTAAAAATCACGTTTGACGAGCAACCAAAAGAAACTATTAAGGCGGGTATGAATGTTCATGCTATCGTTATTTTAAACAAAAAATAGACAGATGAGAAAGTGGATTATCGCCGTAACGGTGGTGCTTTGCGCACTCATCGAGCTGATAGATAGTACGGTTGTAAACGTCGCACTTGCCCAACTGATGGGCAATTTGGGCGCAACCTTGGGCGAAGTGAGCTGGGTGATAGCCTCGTATGCCATCGCAAATGTCATCATCGTGCCGATGGCAGGCTGGCTTTCGGCGCAATTCGGCCGAAAAGCCTATTTTACAGGCTCTGTCATTCTGTTTACCGTCGCCAGTTTTGCCTGCGGACACGCAACGGGCATCTGGGAACTCGTGGCCTATCGCTTCATTCAAGGCATCGGCGGCGGCGCATTGATGAGTACCGCACAGGCTATTTTATTCGAAACCTTTCCGCCCGAACAGCGCGGTTTAGCAAGCGCGATGTTCGGCTTGGGCGTTATTGTTGGACCCACAATCGGGCCAACACTGGGCGGTTATATCGTTGATAATTTTTCGTGGCCTTGGATATTTTATATCAATATACCTATCGGCACAATAGCCGCCGTCATGTCTTATATTTACATAGACGATTCTAAATATCAACAAAAAATACCGATAAATAAAGTAGATTGGCTCGGCATTGGCTTTTTGATAGCAGGCGTTGGCGGTATGCAATTAGTGCTGGAACAAGGCGAACGCGAAGACTGGTTTCACAGCAACTTCATCGTCGCTTTCACGATTATTTCGGTCGTCGGGCTGGTTTCGTTTGTCTATCGCGAACTAACGTATGAAAATCCGATTGTAAATTTGCGGGTATTGAAAAACACTAATTTAGCGGTAGGAACGGTTTTATCCTTTGTTTTGGGCTTCGGTTTATTTGCCAGTATTTTTGTTTATCCCGTTTTTACACAACGTATTCTGGGTTTCACCGCCGCACAAACGGGTTTTTCGCTGCTTCCAGGGGCGTTAATTACCGCCATTTGTATGCCCTTAGTCGGGCGGCTTATCGGCAAAGGCATCAACCCGAAATACCTCATCGTCTTTGGTTTTACCATCTTCTTTTGCTTTACCTTTTTCACCTCAACCGCTATGGCAACAACGGCGGGTATGGACAACTTTTTTTGGCCACTCTTGTTGCGCGGCGCAGGCATGGGCTTTATTTTCGTCCCCTTAACCGCCCTTTCATTAAGCACTTTGCACCCGAAAGATATTGCGCAAGGCTCGGGGCTAACGAGTATGATGCGGCAGCTTGGCGGCTCGTTTTCGGTGGCTATTGTCGCCATCTTTTTAGAGGGAAAAATAGCCGACCATCGCGTTTCGCTCTTGAAAAACTATGCCACAAATGATACCGAATTGATGCAGCGTATTAACATGTATCAACAGGCATTTATAGCAAAAGGATTTTCGGCAGTACAAGCCTTGCAACAAGCCTATTTTGCCTTAGAAATGAATTTGATAAAACAAAGCAATATTTTAGCTTATAAAGATACGTTTCAGTATGTCGGCGCATTTTTCCTTATTTGCATACCCTTTGTCTTAATGATAAAAGTGAAAGAACGGGTTGCTGTGGTAAACGAGGCGCATTAACGATGCCCGATAGCGAGGCGCATTAGCGATGCACGATAGCGATGCCCGATAGCGAGGCACAGTAAGGATACACGGTAGCGATGTAGAATAGTATTCGTTTTGTCAAAAGAATTTGGTTGAGTGACGAATAGAAAGATAATAGTCTAAAAGGAAGATAAAAAACAGGCTTTTAGAAATAATTAATAAAAGTAAAAATATAGATGGAAAAATAAATATAAATACGCAAAAAAGAACGTACCTTTGTGCATTGAAAAAAGGAGGCGTTATTTTTGTACAAAAAAACAGTTTTTAAGCTATTTTTCAACCGTTTAATATCAAAAACGCAGAATAAAGTTTATAAAAAACAATATCTTCTTATTTTCTTGCGTTTTTAACTACCTGTCTATAAATATAAATACGACAAACAAGTAGCTGAAACTCAATGCGGCCGTGATACCAGAACAGTGTTTATTTTGTCGCAGGCACTTATAATCAATCAAACCACGTTTTTTTTTAATCTTCTAAATACAAAGAGCTGCTACCGTGTTTTCAATGAAAAAATGGTTTAACTTTTTCACACAAGAGTTAGCCATAGACTTAGGCACCGCCAATACCCTCATCATTCAAGACGACAAGGTGGTCGTCGACGAACCGTCTATCGTTGCTATCGACAGACTTACAGGCGAAACTATCGCCGTAGGT
>JBEEMU010000452.1:0-2578 GCA_041192485.1 Bacteroidota bacterium
AAAACATGGCGGGCGCGATGAACAACAACCTTGCACCGCAACCCGTAGCGGTAAACCGCGACGAAATCATGAAAACGCTCAAAGATTTAGGCGAATTGAAAGCCGCAGGTATTCTCACCGAAGCCGAATTTGATGCAAAGAAAAAGGAACTCTTAGCAAAACTCTAATTGGGTTTTTATCTTTATTTTTTATAAAAAACGTGCATAGTTGCTTGAAAGGGCGAGTATGCACGTTTTTGTAAAACCAAACTGTATGTATTTAGGGAAGCATCAATTGGAATTGACAGAATTAGGCACTAAATAATTTGCTCAATAAAAAAGTGCCTGCGGCAAATCGTAAGATTAGGCAGAGCCAAAATAAACACGATTGCCTATGTAGTGCCCTTGCGAAAGCAAGGGCTTTTTTTGTCTTGAAAATATGAGAAATTAATTTGGCAGCATTGGCAGCATTTTTGCGTTTAGTTATAATAAAACGTTCATAAAAGACGTTTATAAGTAGTAGTATATAAATAATAGCCCACTTAAACCCTGTAAAATAGGGCGTTTTGGGCTAATGATAACCGTGTTTATTTTGCTGTGGGCACTTAATAAAACGTTCTATGTTATTAAAAATAACGCACCTTAATTTCCTAACACTAAAAAATCACCCCATTATGTTTGTACTTGCCATTCTTTGTCTCTTGTTTTCTTTCAATCTTATCAATGTTTTTACCGAAAGCGGGCTTACTTTTTACCGCGATTTGCGCTTTTGGGTCACACTCGTTTCGCTCGCCTTATTGGGGTCGATAACCATTTATGGCTATGCGTCTTAGGGCGGTGTTGCTCTAAAAAAACAGTTCACAAAACAAGAAAAAAAGCCGTAAAAATTGCCTAAAACGGGCAATTTTTACGGCTTTTTAAGTTTCCTCAAGCTCTTAAAACCTCTAATTCGTCTGTTTCGTCATGGTAGCGAGCAAGAATGGACGGTTCGCTTTCGGTTTTGTCTTTTTGGCGATGTTTTACCGTGTAATCGACGGCACGTTTGATGGCAAGTTCAATTTTAGCGAAATATTTTGGCGAGGGCTTGCCGCTTGTATTTGCCGAAGTAGAAACAATTGGTTTGCCAAATGCCGCAATAATTTCTTTGCAAAACGGGTCTTGTACAATTCTGATGGCAATGCTTCCGTCATCGGCTTTCAAAAAATCGGGCAAATTGATGGTGTGGCTATAAATCATGGTAAGTGGCCGCGTGAAGTGTTCGTGCAGCTTGAAGACTTTACCCGATAAAGACGGCACATATTCTTGCAGCATTTCGAGGCTGTCAACTAATAAAATTAAGCTTTTCGTATCCGAACGCTTTTTAATGGCATATACTCGCTGTACGGCCTGCTCATTCGTGCAGTCGCAACCGACTCCCCAAATCGTATCGGTTGGGTATAGAATTATCTTGCCATTTTGTAAGGCTTCAAGGACAATATTGAGTTCTGGAAACATAGGTAAGTTAGTTGTATTTTGCTTGCCGCATACGCTTAAAATGTATGATTTTTAATCGCGCCATAAATACGGGAAAAGCACCACGACAAGCCCCATCAAAATACCGTCGATGGCTAATAAAATATAAACATCGTTGAGCCAAGAAGTGTCTTTTGCAAAGCCGATAGCGATAGTTGTCAGCTTGATAAGCTCTAATAAAATGGGAATGACAACGGGAAAACTCAATATTGCCATAAGTGTTCCGCTCTGACTCGCCTTTGCCGCAATTGCCGAAACAAAGGTAAACGTAATAGAAAAGCCAAGGCTACCCAAACCTATTGCTAGGGCAAAAACAGGCGCATCGATGATAGGGTTGCCTGCCACAACAATCATCGCGCCAAACGCTAAAATCGATAATCCTAATAATAATGCCGTATTATACACTATTTTAGAAAGTATCAAGGCTATAGGGTTTGCCAGACTATAATAGTATAACTGTCGTTTGCTGTTTTCTTGGATAAAACTTTTGGCCACCGCATTGACGGAAGCAAATAGGCTGATTATCCAAAAAAGTGCGTTCCACGCCTGCGGCTTCACGTTTTGAAACGAGATATACACCACAAAAACAGTAGATAATACATATAATAAAATGCCACCTATCGCATAGCGCTGTCGCCATTCTAATAGTATTTCTTTGCGAAATAAAGCTGAAAATTGTTTCATCTTGAATATTAAGTGCCTACAGCAAAATAAACACGGTTATCATTACCTCAAAACGCCCTATTTTACAGGGCTTAAGTGGCACTTATTTATATACTACTACTTAAAAGTGAATACCAATAAGCGGCAAACCGAACATAATCATCCACGCAAACACATAGATAGAGGTAGCAATGACCAAACCGCGCATACCGTCGTCGAAGCGTTGTTTTTTCATCAAATTAAAAGGCAGTAAATTGACGCAAATCGCCATGACACTCAAGCCCTTGGCTTGCATACCATAAAAATCGTCGAGAATACCAATATGTAAAGGGTTGTTCACCCCAAAATCATTGATAGAAAGTAAAAGGGCATAAGAAACAAACGGTACTACCAAACCAATTAGTACGCCTGCTATAACAGAGTCG
>JBEEMU010000453.1:0-5547 GCA_041192485.1 Bacteroidota bacterium
CGCGCTCGATGCGCTTATTAATAGGAGTGCGATTTTTGGTACAAAAGAAGTCACAATTGGCATGGCGCATCGCGGTCGTTTGAACGTCTTATGCAATATTTTAGGAAAAACCTACAAACAAGTTTTAGGCGAGTTTGAAGGCAAGTTTGCGAACGAAGGGCAAATGATGGGTAGCGGCGATGTGAAATACCATTTAGGTTTTTCGTCGCAAATTACTACCTTCGAAGGCAATAAAGTGTATTTAAAATTATTGCCAAACCCGTCGCACTTGGAATGTGCTGCTCCCGTTGTGCAGGGCTATACTCGTGCAAAAATTGATTTGAAATATAATGGCAATGTGAACGACGTTTTGCCGATTACCATTCACGGCGATGCGGCTGTTGCAGGCCAAGGCGTAGTGTATGAAACCCTGCAAATGGCAGGATTAGAGGGCTACCATACAGGCGGTACGGTTCATTTTGTGATAAATAATCAGATTGGTTTTACGACGGTTTTTGAAGATGCTCGCACGGGAAACTATTGCACGTCTTTGGCGGCAATGACAAATTCGCCCGTTTTACACGTCAATGGCAACGACCCCGAAGCGGTTGTTTGGGCAATGGAGTTTGCCGCCGATTATCGCCAAACTTTTCATAACGATATTTTTATAGACATGGTTTGCTATCGAAAATGGGGGCATAATGAAGGTGAAGATGCAGGTTATACCAATTTGCGTATTTTCAAAGAGCTTTTAGTAAACTATAAAGATATTAAAGACTATTACGAAAAAGAAAACCCGCGCGATTTGTATGCCTCACGGTTAATAGCCGAAAAAGTGATAAGCGAAGAGCAATTGGAAGCGATGAAAAGTATTTTTCGCGAGCATCGCCAACATGACCTCGACGATATTAAGCAAAATAAACTCGATTACACCTATCAGGAGGGCGAAAGAGCGTGGAAAGAGTTAAAACGCGATGCTTTTTCGGCAAGTGATTTTACAAAGTCGCCCGAAACAGCCGTAAACCGAGCTGTTATTGAACAAATACTGACGCATATCAACCGCAAACCGGAGGGCTATAATATTTACGATAAAGTGGATAGGCTCTTGAAAGCCCTCACAAAATCCATTGAATTAGATAAATTAGACTGGGGAACTGGCGAGTTATTGGCTTACGCAACGC
Source organism: Bacteroidota bacterium (assembly GCA_041192485.1). Taxonomy (GTDB): domain Bacteria; phylum Bacteroidota; class Bacteroidia; order Chitinophagales; family Saprospiraceae; genus JBEEMU01. Next base: position 1,161 of record JBEEMU010000453.1, read on the forward strand.
TACTCTTAGAAGGCTATGATGTGCGGATGAGTGGGCAAGATGTCAAACGCGGCACATTTTCGCACCGGCAATCTGTCTTTTTTGATACAAAAGACGAGCGCGAATACAACCGAATTAGTGATATTTCAGAAAATCAAGGCAAATTCCGCATCTTTAATTCTCTATTAGCTGAATTTGCCGTTATGGGCTTCGAATATGGCTATTCATTGGCCAATCCTAAATCATTAGTCATTTGGGAAGGCCAGTTTGGCGATTTTTATAACGGCGCACAAACCATTGTAGATCAGTTTGTTGTGGCAGGCGAAACGAAGTGGAAACGCCAGTCGGGTTTGGTTTTACTATTGCCACACGGCATGGAAGGACAGGGTCCTGAACACTCCTCTGGTCGCATCGAGCGTTTTTTGCAACAATGCGCCGAGTGGAATATTACGGTTGCAAATGCTTCTACGCCAGCTAATATGTTCCATTTATTGCGCCGTCAGCAGCATCGCAACTTCCGTAAACCACTAATTGTGTTTACACCAAAGAGCTTGTTACGCGCCGAATCTTGCACGTCGAGCATTGCCGATTTTACAACGGGCGGCTTTCAAGAAGTGATTGACGACGCACTATTTACGCCTAAAACCGCAAAAAATGCTAAACGCTTAATCTTATGTTCGGGCAAAGTTTATTACGATTTGGCAAAAAAACGGAGCGATGACAGTCGCACTGATGTCGCAATAGTGCGCTTAGAACAACTTTATCCGTTTCCACAGGCGCAAATTGACGAAATTTTAGCAAAATATAAAAAGGCAGAAGTCGTTTGGGTGCAAGAGGAAGCTGAAAATATGGGTGCAGCGCGTCATTTGCAGGCCACATTCCGCAGCGATTTGCGGATTATTGCGCGTCCCGCCGCCGCCGCACCTGCGGTAGGGCTTATGGCAATGCACAAATCACAGGAGTCGGAACTTCTCGCTGAAGCGTTTAATTATTAGATTTTTTTATGCAAATTACTGCAAAGCAAATTGCCGCAATGCTTAGTGGCACCATCGAGGGCAATCCCGATGCTATTATTCGATTTCCGAGTAAAATAGAAGAAGCGATAGAAGGCAGTATCTGTTTTTTGCATAACGCAAATTATTACGAATATCTTTATGATACCAAAGCGGCAGCCGTTTTGGTTGCCAATGATTTCGTTGCCACAAAGCCTGTTGCTGCCACGCTGATTAGAGTGCAAAACGTTCAAGCAAGCGTGGCTGTTTTGTTAGAGCAGTATAACAAAATGACGAAAGTGCAAAAAAAGCCTGTTATTCATGCTGCTTCTATCATAGAAGAAGGGGCAACGCACGGCAAAAATTTCGGCTTAGGCGCGTTTTCTCTTTTGTCAAATGGCGTAACTATTGGCGATAATTGTGTCTTTGACACCCAAATTTTTATTGGTGAAAATGTAAAAATTGGCAATAATGTTCGCATTTATTCAGGCGTGAAAATTTATCACGATTGTGTGATTAGCGATAATTGCACCATTCACGCCAATACAGTTATTGGTTCTGACGGTTTTGGCTTTGCGCCGCAAGAAGACGGGACGTATAAAAAAGTGCCGCAAATTGGCAATGTTTTTATCGGTGAAAATGTAGAAATAGGCGCAAATTGTGCTATCGACCGCGCCACAATGGGCAGCACCATCATCGGGAAAGGCGTAAAACTCGATAATCTTGTTCAAATTGCACATAATGTGCAGATTGGCGACAATACCGTAATTGCTTCGCAAACGGGCATTGCTGGCAGTGCCAAAATTGGCAAAAATTGCAGAATAGGCGGGCAAGTCGGCATCGCTGGACATATCGCAATAGCCGATGGTACGAATATACAGGGGCAAAGCGGTATTGTACGGCCCGTCAAGCAACCGAATACCGCATTAGCAGGTACGCCAGCTTTTGACTATCGTCAAGAGCAACGCTCTATGGCTATTGTTCGTCAATTACCCGATTTTATTAAACAAATCCGCGACATGGAAAACCGTTTACGCCAAGTAGAAAAAGAAAAAAATAGTTGCAAATGAAAAAAATGCTTAACTTTGCCTAATCAAACTGCGCAAAATAGAACAAAATAGCAAATATGGAAGGTATTCCACATCAACCCCACGACAAGTTTTTTAAGACGGCATTTTCGCACCCTCAAGTAGCCAAAGAGCATATCAACACTTTTTTACCACGGGCTATTTGCAATGAAATAGACTGGGAAAGTTTTGAAATGGAGGAGAGTAGTTATATCTCGCCAGCGCACAAGGGCTTTGCCGCTGATTTGGTTTGGCGTGTAAATGCGCGGAATATCACACTCAAAATTGCTTTTTTATTTGAGCATAAATCGCAGCCAGATGAGGAAGTATATTTGCAACTTGGGCAGTATAAACAAGAAATATACCGTGCCAGCCGGGCAAATAAAGAAGTGTATTTGCCGATTGTGATTCCTGTTGTAGTGTATCAAGGCAAAGCTAAATGGGAGCATGGTCCCTTTATCGAGCTATTTGGGAAGAATGTACCCACTCATTACCACCCGTTTATTGGGCTATTTGATTATATCCGTACCGATACAAATAAGCAATCGGAAGACGAGTTAGAGCGCACTCACAGCCTTTATGCCTTAGCTGTTTTTGGCACGATGCGCCGTACGCTACAAGAAGCTCATGCTATAGCCGATTTTGTCGCATTTCTACAAAGAGTGGCATTTTTACACGATAATCAATTGGATAAACAACTTGCTGAAGATATTGCTGTTTACTTATTTTTTCATGTTGAAATCGATAGCACTCTCTTCGAGCAAACCATCAACGACTTATTTACGCCACCAATTCAAAAAAAATATATGAGTTTATTAGAACAGTACAGCCGTTCGGGGAGAGCCGAAGGCGAAGCTATCGGCGAAGCACGAGGCGAAGCGCGAGGCGAAGCACGAGGCGAAGTGCGAGGACTTTCCTTAGCTACCAAAATCATCAAACTTTATTTAAAAGGCAAAACTACTACTGACATTGCTATGGCTTTAGCTTGTGATATTAGCATTGTTATCACTACCATAAACGAGTATGATGCTGCCGATTAAGAGTATTTATTTTTTTAATATGGTATTGGCTAAATAACCAATACCAATAAAATCTGTATAACTCTTTGTTCACTCACCTTCTTAAAGCGGCAACTTGACAACGAACAAGTTGCCGCTTCTTTATTCGATGTGAGCGTTTTTATTTTTTAAAAAACACCCAAAATGGAGGGTTTAAATCAATCTATTTCCTCTCTGTAAGCAACATTTTTGACCGAAAACTCGTTTTACAAATATAGACCGACTTTTTTAATAAAATATCAACTATATTTGCCCTTTGATAAGTATCATATTCCTGAAAATAATTTTAAAAATGAATTGTATGAAAAAAATAATCACATTATTTATTGCGACATTTATAATACTGTTTTTCTGTTTTGCCGCTTCGCAAGCGCAAACTTCCCAAGTGGAATTTGGTAAAAACCGAATCCAATATAAACCATTTTTTTGGAAAGAATACCCTTCCGAAAACTTTGTCACCTACTTCCATCAATCGGGGCGCGAACTCGTACAGTTTGCTTCGTTAGTGGCAGAGGACGAGTTGCCTACTATACAAAACCTCTTGGAACATCGAATGGGTGAAAAGATAGATTTATTGATTTATAACGATTTAAATACGTTTAAACAAAGCAATATTGGCAGCGAGGAAACGTTTACCAATACGGGCGGTATTGTAAAGACGGTAAAAAATACAATTTTTGTCTATTTCGATGGCAATCACGCACATTTGCGCCGCGATATTCGCGAAGGCATTGCTCGCGTCGTTCTTGCCGATATGCTCGTGGGCGACGATATTCCCGAAATTGTGCAAAACGCCGTTCTTCTCCACTTGCCGCCCTGGTTTACCGACGGTTTAGCAAGTTATGCGGGGCAAGATTGGCATGAAGACCTAGACGACCAATTGCGCATTTATTATGCCGATAAAGCCACGGCATTCGACGACTTATTGGCGAAAAACCCTAAATTGGCAGGACACGCTTTTTGGTATTATGTGGCGCAAAACTATGGAAAATCTACGGTGTCGAATTTGCTCTACCTTACGCGCATCAATCGGAATGTAGAAACGGGAATGTTGTACGTTTTGGGAAGCTCTTATGCTCAAACAGCCGAAGGTTTGACGGACTTTTATTATCAACGCTATGGCGCAGATATTAAAAATGGAGTCAATCCAAACGATGCAGTCCCCTTAAATATAAAAACGAAATACGGTTCTGTGCAGCATGGCAAAATTTCGCCTGACGGCACAAAACTACTCTATGTAACTAATAATATTGGGCGCGGACGAGTATGGATTAGCGATTTGAAAGGCAAA
>JBEEMU010000454.1:0-3131 GCA_041192485.1 Bacteroidota bacterium
TGTACGCGGTATTTCAGCTGAAAGTTATATGTTCTTAGTCTTTTTGCTTGGCGCAACAACGGGTTACTGGGGGCTGTTTGCAACTATCGCTTCCGAGCAGTTCGGCACCAATATCCGGGCAACCGTAGCCACTACGGTTCCAAATTTTGTACGCGGCGCAGTTATTCCCATTACAATTGCTTTTCGCTATTTTGAAGGCGTTTTTGGCGGGGCATCGCAAGGCATAGCCGTTGTTAATGCCGCCTTAGTTGTCGGGCTAATTTGTTGCACAATCGGCGCACTCGCCATTATCAGTTTGCCCGAAACATTTGGCAAAGAGCTGGATTATACAGAGTAAGGAATGGGTAAATTCGCACTACTTTCGCCTTTACTTTCCCCCTTTTCCTACTATTTTCAGCACCGTTAATGCCAATATTTTTATATCGGTCAGAACGCCTTGTTCGGCAATATACCGCCTATTTAAAGCGAGTTTTGCGGGCATAATTTCCTCGATATATGTTTTTTCGGGGTCATTGGCTTTCGCCAAAAGCTCACTTTCATCGGCATATTCTATGGAGGCATAATCTGTGATGCCCGGCTTCACGGTCAGCACTTTGCGCTGTTCGGCGGTGTATAAATCCGTATAACGCTGCACCTCTGGGCGCGGACCGACGAGCGACATCTCGCCTAAAAGCACGTTGAGCAATTGCGGCAACTCATCTATTTTATACTTTCGCAAATAAAAACCAACGGGCGTTACACGCGGGTCGCGGTCGCCAACGGTCAGTAAGCCGCGTTTATCAGCGTCAGCATACATCGTTCTAAACTTAAAAATAGCAAACGGCAGCCCATTTTTCCCAATGCGTATTTGCCTGTAGAGAACTCCTCCCCTACTGTTTAGCGCAATGATTGCGGCAAGCAAACCCAAAAAAGGCGCGAGCAGCAGCAAGGCAAAAAGAGCAAAGAAAAGGTCGGAAAAGCGTTTTGTGGTCATCTGGTAGAACTTTATAATACTAATACTCTTGTTTTTTATTGTATTTATAGATAAGATTGTCCAATAGTATCTTCGTCAAAGGGCTCTTTATCAGCGAATAGTGAACGATAAAATTGTGCCAGAGTTTAAAGCGGCATAGAGTTGTACGCCTCATTATCTTCATAAATAGGCTATGTTTTGACGTTCTAAGCCTGCGTGTATCCAATAGTCACGTAAAAATAAATTATTATTTGCCAAAAACTCACGCGCTTCTGCTTGTTTTTCTTCGGTTAAATGCCGCATTTTTGTACCGTCTGCGGTCATTTCGCAAATGATAATTCTGTCTAACTCGTTTTCATTTAAAATACTCAAAATACAAATGTCCAATAATATGAAAAAGGCGTTTTGTACCGTCGGATAACTGCGACCAAGCCCACCAATTATTATCAATAAAAAATTCGGCTTTTATATTATGTAACAAATTCGGTACATCTCTACTATCGTTAGCTTTTGTCCAATGATTAGACGATACTAATCTAAAATCTTTGATTAAAGGGTGCTCTTTTAGCAAATTCAAAAGTTCTTGTGGTACCTCTAATAGTATCTTGCCGTATTCAATAAGGTCTTCTGATAGGTTGTTTAATTTTAGATATTCAATACTATTTTTATATTCTTTATTTACAAACATTTTCATAAAATAATTCAGGTTCCTTTCCGATATGATTTTTTCTACAATAGAGGCATTATTGCTAAAATTTTGATAAGAGAAGGTATAATCTTCATTTAATCCTTTAAGGCTGTTTGTGATACCATATCCTATATAGAAAAAATCCTCTAAATCCTTAAGTTCTTTAACATTGGTTTTTATTTCATTTTTATTATTTTCAGCAATATTCCTTAATGATTTTTAAGGTTAAAACTTTACTATCTTTATTTTCAGCATAGTTTAACTCAACACTCGCTTCCGCTTCCAAACCATCATTCAACTGCTCTAAAATTTTACTATTATAATTTGTATTATATTCTTGGCGATGCGCTGTTTTCAATACATCGTCTAAGAATTCCAAAAAAATTGGTTTTCCCGCTACCGTTTTGACCTATAATAATATTTAAGCCGCGCAAAAATTCAATTTGCGTATCTTTAATACTTTTATAGCCTTTTAGATGCACATTTTTGAAGTATGCCATATTTTTAGTTAGTTAACAAATGAAAAATTTTCCTATTTTGAGCAACGACTGCTGAAATCGTAGATTCAACGCAGTTAAAGCCGTTATACACTTTACCCTTTCCAACTATCTTTCAGCCCAACCGTTTGGTTGAACACCAATTTTTCGGGCGTACTATCTTTGTCCACACAGAAATAACCTTTGCGCAAAAACTGGAATTTGTCTAAATTTTTAGCCGTTTTTAAGGATTGTTCTAGGTATGCTTTTTCGATGATATGCAGCGAATTTGGGTTTAAAGTAGCCAGAAAATCGGCTTCGGCGGCAGGGTCTTCTACGCGAAACAAGCGGTCATACACCCGGATTTCAGCAGCTAAAGCGTGCGCCGCGCTGACCCAATGTATCGTGCCTTTTACATGAATGCCCGACTCGTCTTGCCCCGATTTTGAGTTTTCTACATAGCTACAACGCAATTCGACGACTTCGCCCGCTTCGTTTTTCACGGCTTCGTCGCATTTTATGATATACGCATTTTTCAAACGAACCATCGCACCGACCGCCAAACGGAAATATTTTTTAGGCGGATTTTCCATAAAATCGTCTTTTTCTATCCAAATTGTATTAGAAAATGGTACGATTCGAGTGCCTCCGTTTTCGTCTTCGGGGTTATTTTCGGCAGTCAATTCTTCGGTTTTTGTAGCATCGTAATTCGTTATAACGAGTTTTAGCGGATTTAAAACCGCCATAACACGCGGCGCAATCTTATTCAAATCTTCGCGTACACAAAACTCCAACAACGCCATATCAGCCACGTTTTCGCGTTTTGCGATGCCGATGCGGTGACAAAATTCGCGCATACTCGCGGGCGTAAAACCGCGTCGTCGGAAACCCGAAATAGTCGGCATTCGCGGGTCGTCCCAGCCAGCAACGTGCTTATTTTCTACCAAAAGTTTTAGTTTGCGTTTGCTCGTGATGCAATACGACACGTTTTTACGCGCAAATTCGTATTGATGCG
>JBEEMU010000455.1:0-2748 GCA_041192485.1 Bacteroidota bacterium
AAAGTACTTTTTGGGTGGCTGTGCCATTGGTTTTCGTTTCCAATAAATCTTTTCGAAGACTATAAATTTCGTCCATTTTGGGCATGACTTCATCGTGAATAGCGAAGACCTGTTTTTGCAAGTCGTCAGGATTATTGCCACAGTTTGCCCATAAAAAAGTGGAAAAAAGTAGAAAAATGATTGCTTTAGTATGCATATTAGTTATATTTATGACTTTTTAGTTAAAAATTAGAGGCTTCTCTTTTTAGGCGACAATTCACATCGTCTGACGAGGTTTCAACAATTACACGCGCCATTCGCCCATAAATTTAGCAAAGATTTTCGCTAAATTATAAGCGTCAGTAATGCCGCGGTGCTGTGTGCCTGTCCATTCAAAATTTTCGCGTTCGATGGCTTTTTTCAAACCTGCGGGTTTTGTCAGGCGGCGAATTCGTTGATATTGGTCTTTTAAATTAATGTGCGGTTCACACCAGTCGCTATCTAATCGATGCAACTGGCAATCGCGGATAAGTGCCTTTTTATCAAAGGCACCCCACGAACACAATAGATACTCGTCGTTGCCGTCTTCGCCGAGTATCCAGTCCAAAAAGTCCTCCGAAACATCGGGAAATGTGTGGGCGCGATTGACATCTTCTTGGCGAATCGTGGTTAAGTTGCGGCAATACATCGAGAGTGTAGGGTGGCGCACGGGGCGCACAAATCGGCAAAAAGAGTCTTCTGCTTCGCCATATTCGTTTATTTTTATTGCGCCAATCTCAATGATTTCCTGCACTTTTTGGCTTTCGTCCCAATCTTCCCAACATGTTGCTTCTAAATCGTAAATAATATATTTCATAGAAACAGATAGCAAATAAAAATCCCAAAAGAGGAGAAAGCCAACAGGCATTTCAGATTCTTTTGGGATAGTATAACACAGAAACAAGGTAAATTGTTTGTATTTTTCAACTGTTCTTATGGGCGAAATTCACCCATTGTCGATGGGGCAGTTGTATTGCGGAACTCGCCTGCTTCTATAAATTTAGGGACAAAACGCGCAAAAATGGTTTGAACTGATGCTTGCAATTGTTTTTTTATCGCAATGTCGCCGCAGTCGATGTCGTAAGATGCTTTGCTGCCATCGTTTGATTGCTCCATGGTGTATTGCGTCACCCATTCGCCGTTTTTAAACGTGCGCACCTCGATGCGGTAGTGTGCAAAACAGTTATCAGTGCAAGTTTCGTCGTCGTTGCGTGTAGAGCGCGTACAGATTGTCAAAACGGGTTGTTTCTGCGTATTTTCCGTTAAATAAGAAACGGTTTTGTATTTCATAATCCCGCGAGAGTATTCCGCGCCGACTGTTTGTGGGCCGCCAATAAATCTATCTGCCGTTTTGTCATACCACAACATATAAAATTGTTCTGGATTTTGGTGTTGCGTCAAAATAAAGCCTTCGTAGCGAGTGCCTAATGGAAAACGTTGCGTTGCGTCCATGTCTTTGAGCGTTAAAGCACCGTTTGCGCCTGCATAGGTATCATTCGGAAACACTTTCCAAAGGTTTTCGGGGATAGAGTAGCGCATTTGCGAAAGCCAAAAGCCCGAAATACGGAAGGTGTCTTTTTGAGAAATATCCACCCCGAAGAGTTCTTGAACATTCTCTAAGCTGCTTTTTTCAAAGCGGTATCTATTTGCTTTATAAGCTGCGGCGGTCGCTTCATCTGGCGTTATAACAACATCTGAGGCTTCTTCTTGGCCGCTTGCTTTTGGCTCTGCTGCTTTTGCCTTTGCGCCTTTTGCCGCTTTTGCAGTTTTCGCTGTAACTTTGGCGGCTGCACGTTTTTTATTTTTTGTGCGATTATTCTCGCAGTTTGCCGAAGCTGTTGATGGTAGAAGTGTACCTAATGCAACAGCCACGCAAATAGCTCCTTTGAGCGACTGACTAATGAAATTGTTAATAGACATATTAGTAGAGAATGGTATAATAATCAATTTAATAAAAAGGTTTACAGAAGAAATGAAACGAAAACTTAATTTATGGCGTTGTATTTATGCTTTGTAAAAACTATAACGCAAAGGTAGTCTTTTTTTGAAAATATAGGTACTATTTTTAGATTTATTTAACATTTGGATTATTTAAATGTTAATGCTCATGCCTTTATAATAAAGGGCTGCGAAAGATAAACCGTAAAATATCATTCTGTCTTTTTACAAAAGTTTTACTATATATTGCAATTTCGTCATTTAAACCTAACATTTATATTCTTTCTATTTTCTTTTTTTCCGAATAAAATACGGTATTATTTTTAAAAATCTACCGTATTTTTAACGCTTGCCCAACGGATAATGCGTTTTCGCTTTCGGGAAACCCGTTCATTTTTTTCAAATTGCTGACGGTTGTATTGTATTTTTTAGCAATAGCAAAAAAAGTTTCACCTGCCTCGACGATATGTGTGCCTGGGGCAGCTGTCGTAGGCTGCACCACGATTACGGGCGAAGGGTCTGGATTGCGCGGCACGGCTGGCACAACAACGGGTTGCGACTTGACTGGCGGTTTGTTCAGGCTGCTTTCGGGCGAAGGAGCAGGCGTGTTATTTGCCGACGTATTGCTGGCGGGGGCAGGCGTTTCTGGTTTAACCGTTGGCACGGCTGGCACCGACGCTGGTTTTGGTTCCGTTTTCGTTGGTGGCGTTTCTACCTTTGAAGCCGTCGTTTCTGGTTTCCCAGCGGTTTCTGGTTTCGTTGTAGCAGCGGCTGGCGTTTTTATTTTCAATA
>JBEEMU010000456.1:0-5934 GCA_041192485.1 Bacteroidota bacterium
GTGATACGCATTTATTGCCTGTCACGTTTTTTTATTTTTTTTGTAAAAATAAAAAAAAAAGAGAATAAATGAGAAATTAAAATTTAATAACAAACAAATTATTAACGTTTTTTTATCAAAACAAACAATTTTAAATAATTATCAACAAGGTTATTAACAAATTTGCTTGTTTTGAAAATTCAACACCTCTTTTTAGCGTACCTTTGCAGCATAATTCGTATCTTATTTTTATGTTACAAAAGATAACGAAAAAATTGATTGATAAAAAAATGAAACAAACGAATATTACAACCAATTATCGCCCAAAAACGCAAAAAAATGGCGACCTTTCCGACTACGTTTTTGCCAAAGTACCGCCACAAGCCGTGCCATTAGAAGAAGCTGTCTTGGGTGCAGCCATGCTTGAAAAAGATGCGTTCGCTATTATTATCGACATTGTTCGACCCGACAGCTTCTATGTAGATGCGCATCAACTCATTTTCAAAGCCATGCTCGCCTTGTTTGAAAAAACAATTCCCATAGATTTGCTCACGCTCCACGATAAACTGACCTCGATGGGCGAAATTGAAGCCGTAGGCGGCTCGTCGTATTTAGCCGCACTCACCAGTCGGGTCGCTTCTGCTGCTAATATTGAATATCATGCGCGTATTATTTCCCAAAAATACATTCAACGCGAACTTATTCGGGTATCTACCGACATTATCCGCGATAGCTACGAAGACACGACCGACGTATTCGACCTATTAGATAAAGCCGAGCAAGGGCTGTTTTCTATCACCGAACAAAACATGAATAAAGGCTACGAAGGCATGAACACCCTTGCTGGAAAAGCCTTGAAAATGATTGAAAGTTTATTAGGAAAATCGGAGGGACTAACGGGCATCACCTCGGGTTTCCCCGCCTTAGACCGCGTGACATCGGGCTGGCAACGCACCGATTTAATCATCATTGCTGCCCGCCCCGCCATGGGTAAAACCTCGTTTACCTTAGCGTTAGCTCGCAACGCCGCCATGAATCACTCTACCGAAAAGCCGTTTCCTGTCGCATTCTTCTCTTTAGAAATGTCAAAATTGCAATTGGTACAACGCCTTATTTCCTTAGAGGCTGAAATTTCCGGTTCGTCGTTACGTAGCGGACAATTGAGCGACGACGAACTGAAACGCCTGCATCTTGCCGTAGAAAAACTGAGCGACGCACCTATATATATAGACGACTCACCCGGACTTAATATTTTTGAGCTTCGCGCTAAATGTCGCCGCTTGAAAATGCAACACGATATTCAAATTATCATCATCGATTATTTACAGCTGATGTCGGGCGGCGGCGATAATAAAAGCGGAGGCAATCGCGAGCAAGAGATTAGCCAAATTTCGCGCTCATTGAAGGCGTTAGCCAAAGAATTAAACGTACCTGTTATCGCCCTTTCACAGCTGAGTCGCGCCGTAGAATCGCGTGGAGGCAACAAACGCCCACAGTTGAGCGACTTGCGCGAATCGGGCGCAATAGAGCAAGATGCCGACATTGTTTCGTTCATCTACCGCCCCGAATATTACCAAATTACGGAAGATGAAGAAGGAAACTCAACCAAACACGTCGGCGAAATCATTATCGCTAAACACCGTAACGGAGCCTTAGAAAACGTGCGACTTAAGTTTTTGGGCGAGTATGCCAAATTTATGAATTGGGACGACGATATTGTGAATAGCGTATCGTTTGAAGATGTCTTTTCTACCGCGCCTTCTGTTGCTCAAAACAACCTCATCACACGCCCCTCGCGCCTCAACCAAGGCAGCCAAGCCAACGACGACCTACTCGCACCGCCGCCGATGACCGCAGACGAAGAAGTTCCTTTTTAACAAAAAACAAAAACTAAAAACTCAAAAACTATAATAAATGCGTAAAAAAAAATAGTTCATTTGAATGAATATTTTTTTTAAATTGCTGATTTTCAAATAGTTAAATAATAATTTAAATTATTTATAAATTATATCGCACTATTTTTTTATTTTTTTACAATAAAAATAACTTTTTATTTACCAAAATACACTACCTTTGTAACATCTTAGCGTATCGAAATGAACTCATAGCGAAATGAACTCAGCGAAGTGAACTCAATCAATGACATCAAACTTATTAAACACAATTAGCCTTATAATTATACCAAAAATACCTTTATGCCGATAAAGCATGCAATAGAAACCAAGCAAAAAGCTCTCGAAATAAATCTCGATGAACAAATTTATGGTTCATTTGCAGAAATAGGAGCAGGGCAAGAAGTTGCAAGATACTTTTTTCGTGCAGGCGCAGCAGCAGGAACTATTGCTAAAACAATGTCGGCTTATGATAAAAAATATTCCGACGAAATTTATGGTGCCGAACCCAATGGACGCTATGTTTGTGAATCGCGTTTAGGTAAAATGCTCGAACATGAATACGACCTATTGGAGCAACGACTTCGTTTAGATAGATCCAAAACACTATTTTTTGCTTTTGCCGATACTATTTCCGCTATAAATTACCGAAAAACTAATAAAGGACACGGTTGGATAGGCTTACGATTCCAACTAAATCCAACTGAAAAACCAAACGACATCCTGCTTCATGTAAAAATGCACGACAATGACAATAGTTTGCAACAGCAAGCCGTTGGCATACTCGGAGTGAATTTAATTTATGCTTGCTTCCGCTACCCAAACGATATCGATTCCTTAGTGCAGTCATTAATGGACAGCTTGCGCGACCGTGTAGAAATAGATATGCTGCGCTTAAATGGCCCACATTTTAGAGGCGTTGATAATCGCTTGCTCTGCTTGAAAATGGTGCGTTTTGGCTTATCTACTGTAACGATGTTTAATGCTGCGGGTACACCAATGCACCCTTCCGAAACACTTTATAAACAAAGTTTATTAGTAATCAGAGGTAGCTTTCGCCCCATAACCTTGGTAAATGTGGACATGATAAAAACAGCTACCAAGCAATTTAAAGCAGAACCCGACGTTGACGCTGAACGAATTACCGTAGTTGCCGAAATAACCTTAGATAATTTGGGCTTAGACGGCGCAATAGAAGAACAAGATTTTTTAGATAGAGCCGAACTGCTTTGTGCGCAAGGACTTACCGTTTTAGTAACCGATTGCGAAAAACACCAAAAACTAATCAATTATTTTGCAGATTATCGCATTACGAAATTAGGTATGGTTACAGGCGTTCGTATTCTACTCGATTTAATTAACGAAACATATTACCAAAATGTAGATGGTAGTTTACTATTAGCATTCGGCGCATTATTTAATCGCCACGTCAAAATGTACGTTTATCCAGTACAGCAAGAAGGTAGCGGCGAACTGATGAATTGCCAAAATCTCCCCATTCCCGAAGGTATAAAATTCCTCTACCAACATTTACAAAATGCCAAACACATCGAAGATATTCGGAATTTTAACCCCGATTTACTTCATATATATTCAAAAGAAGTACTCCGATTACTGCGCTCCGACGATTATGGCTGGGAAAAAATGGTACCACACTCCGTCGCTGAACTAATTAGAGAACGTTGTTTATTCAATTTCCCTTGCCAACGATTAGAATTTGAGTATTGATACGCTAAACTAAATTGTATGCTTAATAAGCATACTTTTGAAACCTTGTAAAGCAGCGTATTTTATGCTGCAATGATAACCGTGTTGATTTTGGCTTGCTTAATTTACTATTTGCTGAATCTGCTATTTGCCAAAAGCACTTAAAAAACTTTTTTTAGCATAATTTTATTTGTACAACTATTTACAAAATAGTCACAAAAGTATAAAATAAAAAAAAATGTGATGAAAAGTGACGCAATTTGGAAAAATGTTGTACCTTTGCCCTGTATTTTATTCTTTATTAGCAAAACTTGATTAGGAATTCAACCTAAACTTAAGTTAATATTTAATCACATCTATTTTTTAACTAAATTATTTTTTTGTCTATGAAATTAAACTTCGCCCTTGGTTTAGTGCTAAGTATGGCTGCTGCCAATGCCTTCGCGCAAGGTACAGCACCCACAGGTCTTAGCAATCCTGATGTCTATAAAGACAAGGAAGCCCTAAAAAAATGGGAAACTGGAGAATCACGTTTTGCACCTAAACCCTCGGATATGTGGGAATTAGGCGTACACGGCGGCTTCTTCGGATATGCAGGTGATGTTGCCATTCAGCCAGGTTATGGCTTCGGTGTACACCTCCGTAAAGCTTTAGGCTATGTTTTTGCCGTTCGTTTTGACCTAATGAGAGGACAAGCCTTCGGAAAAAACTTTAAATCATTATCGTCGGGTACTCCCCTATCACAGGTTGGTGCAAATACCTCCCTTTCCCACTTAGGTTATTCTCCTGCAAAACCTTATTACCTATCTTACTCCTCTGAATATTATCAAGCAGCGGTAGAGGGCGTTGTAAATGTTGGCAACCTCCTTTTTCATAAGGCTAATAATAAATGGGGAGTTTATGGATTCGCAGGTGTCGGACTTTCTGCATACAGCACAAAGTATGACGCTAAAAACGGCGATAAATTATACGACTTTTCACCAGCTAGCCTTGGTACACAAGACCTTACAACTTTCGCTGGCCGCGACGAGCGTTATCGCAAGCTAAATTCTCTTTGGGACGGTAGCTACGAAACAAACGGAATGGCTAAAACAAGTGATATAGATATATTCTTTAATCGTAAAAAAGACAACTTTACAACAAACGTGGTTGTCCCTATGGGCTTCGGTCTTAGTTATAGATTGAGTTCACGTGTCAATGTATCTATTGAAGAACAAGTCATCTTACTTGATGATGACCTTTTAGATGGACAAGATCGCGCCTATGATGGTGGTTTTACGCCAAATCGCGATATTCCTCACTATGCAAATGTTCGTTTGGCCTTCAATATAGGCAGCACTAAAAATAGAGTGGAGCCGCTTTGGTGGTACAATCCTATGGATATGCCTTATGCCAATTTACAAAAAATCACTAAACGCCCACCAGCAGAAGACTTATTGAAAGATGATGATAATGATGGCGTTATCAATATGCTTGACAAAGAAGCAGATACTCCAGCAGGTGCTGCGGTAGATACTCGCGGTCGTGCATTAGATAGTGACAGCGATGGCGTTAAAGATTATGTGGACAAAGAGCCATTCACCGCTCCTGGTATGCCAGTTGATCACGACGGTATTGGTACAGGCTTAATCAAAAACATCGACTGCTCTGTTTGCGGTGGCGGTAGCTGGTTCCTGCCTTCTGTTCACTTTGATAACGATAGTTATTGCATTAAAGGCGAATATTATGGCGATTTGAAAAACGTTGCTTCGGTCTTAGCTAAAAACCCAAAAGTCTGTGTGGCTATCAAAGGCTTTACAGATGATGGACGCACAGGCGACTACAATAGCGGCTTGGCTTACAATCGCGCTAAAGCAGTTGCTGATTTCTTAGTAAGTAACTTCGGTGTGGACAAAAACCGCATTGCCGTGAAAGTTGGCGGCAATGAAGCTATTACTAAAACAGGAACTTCTGTAAACTCGGCTAACCGTCGTGTTGAAATAGAAACTACTGCTTGCGGTACTACAAGCGATTCTGCGCCTGCTTCGGCTGTAAATTCGGGTACAAGCAATTGCGCTCCTGCCGTAGTTCCTCCCACTGCTGTTTTAATATCTCCTCCAATCGAAACTCTAAAAGATAACGGTGGTGTTCGCATGAAAATTACAAATCCAAAACGTTAGGAATGACAGAAAAATAAGTAAAACTTAACAAGTTATTTTTGGAACGTTTCTTCTTATTTTTCTACTGTTTTTAGTATAAAAAAAATCCCCTTGCTCTATAAAAGAGCAGGGGGATTTTTTTATGCTGCTAAGATTTTTGGAACGTTTCTAAGGAACGTGTAAATGATAACTTGGGCAGGTTTTGCGAAGGATTTTGG
>JBEEMU010000457.1:0-6955 GCA_041192485.1 Bacteroidota bacterium
TTGAATAAAACGGTGCCGTCGGGTGCATATTTTGTCAAACCCTTTACCTCCAACATTTCATTCCCGACTTCGCGCTCTGGTTTGAAATGAATGAACGGATAGCGGCGCGACGATGGTTTTATTTCGGTAATATCCAATTTTTCCAAGGCTTTTTTACGCGAAGTAGCTTGCTTCGATTTCGAGGCGTTCGCCGAGAAACGCGCAATAAAGTCTAAGAGTTCTTTCTTTTTATCTTCGGCTTTCTTGTTTTTGTCGTTCCGTTGCTTCAAGGCTAATTGCGAGCTTTCATACCAAAACGAGTAATTGCCCGAATACATATTGACTTTCGAGAAATCGATGTCCACGATATGTGTACAAACCATGTCTAAAAAGTGACGGTCGTGCGAGACGACGATAACCGTATTTTTAAAATCGGCCAAAAAGTCTTCGAGCCACAAAATAGTTTCGGCATCTAAGTCGTTCGTAGGCTCATCTAAAAGCAAGATGTCGGGGTTGCCGAATAAGGCTTGCGCCAAAAGTACGCGCACTTTCTCGCTACCATTTAGTTCGGAAACGAGTTTATAATGCAAGCCTTCTTTCACGCCCAAGTTCGAAAGCAAGGTAGCGGCATCGCTTTCTGCGTCCCAGCCGCTCATTTCCGCAAATTCGCCCTCCAATTCGGCGGCTCGCAGGCCGTCGGCTTCGGTAAAATCCTCTTTCATATAAATCGCATCTTTCTCCTTCATGATACCATAAAGTTTGCGATTGCCCATAATAACCGTATCTAATACTGTAAAATCATTAAATTCATAATGATTTTGGCGCAAAACCGACATTCGCTCGTTCGGCGAAATATCTACGCGGCCAATGGTAGGGTCTATATCGCCCGACAATATTTTTAAAAAGGTAGATTTGCCTGAGCCGTTTGCGCCAATAACTCCGTAGCAATTGCCAGGCGTGAATTTAATGTTCACATCGTCAAACAAAACTCGTTTGCCATATTGAAGTGATACGTTAGTAGTATAAATCATTTAATTGATGTTTATAATAAAAAAATTACAATTCGCAATTTACGCCTGCAAAGGTACGGCTATTTTAGGAGTTTTTGGTAGGAATTTTTTTTAAAAATGCCGTTTTTTTAAAACTTATTTTTCCACATCATACTTTCGGTTGGCTTCACGGAGCGTTCGGTGTATTTTGCGTTTGCTTTTTTATTATAAAAATTTTGAATATCGCCTTCCACGGCAAAATAAATAAGCTGGCCGATAGGCATACCTGCATACACGCGCACGGGCTGCGAGCAAGAAATTTCGAGCGTCCAGTGATTACAAAAGCCAACATCGCCCTTGCCTGCGGTTGCATGAATATCGATGCCCAAGCGTCCAACGCTCGACTTGCCTTCCAAAAAAGGGACGGTTGTGTGTGTTTCGGTATATTCTTCGGTTACGCCCAAATAAAGCGTACCTGTTTGCAATAAAAAACCGTCGTCGGGTATTTCGAAATGCACGATTTCATTGTGTTTTCGAGCGTCAAGTTCGCGGTCGCGGTAGGTAGCCAAATATTTACCAAGATGCACATCATACGAATTAGTGCCAAGACATTCGGGGCGGTAAGGCATTATCACTATTTCGCCTTTTTCTACGGCCGCCAAAATGCGTTTATCGGATAGAATCATTTTTTTAGTTATCTTTTACCCATTCCTTATTCGCTCAACCGCTTTAATTCGTGCAATTTGAGCATACATTCGATGGGCGTGAGCGTATTTAGGTCTAATTGCTGCACGATTTCTTTTAAGCGCAAGGCGGCTTCGTCGGCGGCTTCATAAACATTTGTTTTTACGGTGCTTAATTTTTGGAGCGAATGTTGCAGTTCGCTACCGTCGGCATCGATGTGTTTGTCTTCGAGTTGCGCTAATATTTCGTTGGCTCGATTGACGACCGTTCGCGGCATTCCCGCCATACGCGCCACATGAATACCGAAAGAATGTTGTGAGCCGCCCGCGACGAGTTTTCGTAAGAAAATAACTTTTTGCCCAATTTCCTTCGTTGCAACGTGGAAATTATGGATACGCGAATAGCGGTCGGCGAGTTCGTTTAGCTCGTGATAATGGGTAGCAAATAGCGTTTTCGGGCGAGCCAAATCGTTATTATGCAAATATTCGGCGATGCTCCAAGCAATAGAAATGCCGTCGTAAGTGGAGGTTCCGCGCCCGATTTCGTCTAATAAAATGAGGCTTCTTTCGGAAATATTGTTCAAAATACTGGCGGTTTCGGTCATTTCCACCATAAACGTACTTTCGCCCGACGAGAGGTTGTCGCTTGCGCCCACGCGAGTAAACACCTTGTCGATGCAGCCGATTCGCGCCGACGCTGCGGGTACGAAGCTGCCCATTTGCGCCATCAATGCGATGAGTGCCGTTTGCCGCAAGAGGGCCGATTTTCCTGCCATATTCGGCCCTGTAATCATATAAATTTGCTGCTCGTCGTTGTCTAAAAATATATCGTTTGGTATGAACGGCGCGTCTTCGGGCAAAAATTGCTCGATGACGGGGTGCCGCCCTGCTTTGATGTCGATGACCAAGCTATCGTCCATAACGGGGCGAACATACTTGTTTTTTACGGCGATTTTGCTAAATGAAAGCAGGCAATCTAACACGCCCAAATGTTGCGCATTCGTTTGTATGGGTTGAATATAATCGGTAATAGCAAACACTAAATCGGCAAAAATCCGCTCTTCTAGGGCCAAAATTTGTTCTTCCGCGCCTAAAATCTTGCCTTCCAACACTTTCAATTCTTCCGAAATATAGCGTTCGCCCGTGCTTAGGGTTTGTTTTCGCACCCAGTCGGCAGGAATAGAAAGCGCGTCTTTATACTTATTTGTGACTTCCAAATAATAGCCAAAAACCGAATTATAGCCGATTTTAAGGCTTTGAATGCCTGTTTTTCGTATTTCTCGTTGCTGAATTTCCAATAAAATTTCCTTGCTATTGCGAATAATGTGGCGCAATTCGTCGAGTTCGGTGTTCACGCCTTCGCGCACAAAGCCGCCCTTCGAAACCAAGGCGGGCGCGTCTTCCACCAATTCTTTGGCGATGCGGTCGCGGATAGTTGCGCAAAGTTGCAGCTGCTCGGCGGTGCGCTGCAAATGCGCGTTTTCGCTGTGTTGCAAGGCTATTTTGACGGGTTCGATAGCGTAAAGCGCACGTTTTAACTGTACAACCTCACGCGGCGACACTTTTCCGAGCGGCACTTTTGAAATCAGTCGCTCCATATCGCCCACCAATTTCAGCTGCGTTTCCAACACGTTTTTAAAATCCTCGTGGTCGGTGAAATAAGCCACTTTGTCTAAACGGGCTTCTATTTCCTGCAAGTTTTTTAAGGGCAGTGCCACCCATTTTTTCAATAATCGAGCGCCCATCGGCGTAACGGTTTTGTCTAAAATATGAATAAGCGGCACACCGCTTTCGTGCGGCGAGTACAGCAGTTCTAAATTGCGGACGGTAAAGCGGTCGAGCCACACATATTTATCGGGCAAAATGCGCGAGATATTGGTGATATGTTGCAAGTTTTTATACTCGGTACTCGCTATATAATGCAAGGTTGCGCCCGCGGCCACTTGTGCTTGCTGCATTTCATCAACGCCAAATCCTTTTAAATTATTGACTTCAAAATGTTTATACAGCTTTTCTTGGGTGTAATCGTGGCTAAAAATCCAGTCTTCCAAGCCATAAGTGTACCATTTGTCGCCGAATATTTGGTCAAAACTCTTCGCAAATTTCTTGGAAAACAGTATTTCGCTTGGCGCAAAACTCTGCAATAGTTTGTCGATATACGCTACATCGCCTTCGCTGACTAAAAACTCGCCCGTGCTTAAATCGACTAAGGCAACGCCCACCAAATTAGTATTGCTAAAATGAACGGTCGCCAAAAAGTTGTTTTGCTGATGATTGAGCAGGTTGTCGGAAATAGCGATGCCAGGCGTAACCATTTCGGTTACGCCGCGTCGCACGATTTTTTTCTCTTTGCTGGGCTTTTCCAACTGCTCGCAAATAGCCACGCGGTAGCCGCCGCGCACTAATCGGGGCAAATAGGTGTCGAGCGAATGATACGGAAAACCTGCGAGCGGTACATCATTGCCGCCGTTATTGCGGCTCGTGAGCGTGATGCCCAAAACATTCGCTGTTTTTACCGCATCTTCGCCAAATGTTTCATAAAAATCGCCTACCCGAAACAGCATAATTGCGTCGGGATATTGTGCTTTCATTTGATAATACTGCGTCATCAGCGGCGTTTCTTTGGAAACAGGCTCTACTTTTATAGGCGCTACATTGAAAAGCAGGCTGTCGTCGGCAAGGCGTTCGGTGTTTTTTGGGCGTGCCATATTTTTACATTTTTTAGGGTTTGTTTTAGAATAGATTATTTGTAAAAACACCAATCCGTTTTACTCATTAGGAGTTTTTATAGGTTTTAAATTCCCCACAAATGTACGGTGTTTTTTTACTTCTTTCCTTCTTTTTACATTTTTTCGAAGCATTTTTTAGCTTTTTTTTGAAATTTGTGTTTTTGCTTTTAAAAAAGTTGTATCTTTGCCAATCATAAAAATTGATAAAAATTTTAGCACAATCTTTTCCAATCATGAAAAAAATCAATACTTTTATCGTATTTATCGTTGCTTTTTCGGCTACGTTGTTTTCGTCCACACTGAATGCACAAACGGGCAATTGGGCTTCGGTTTACACCTTGCTTAATAGCAAATGCACGGGCAGCTGCCACACGACCGCTAATGCGAGTGGTGGTTTAGCGTTTAATGCCGCTGCTGCAACGGTTTACACGGCTATTTTCAATAAAAACCCACAGAATACGGCAGCTCTGGCGGCGGGAAATAAGCTCATTTACCCCGGCCGTCCTGACCGCTCGTTTCTGTTTCGAAAATGTAACGGCACGTTTGAGCCGAACGCAATGGGCTTAGACGCTTCCGAAGGGCAATCGATGCCTGCTTACGGCAGTACGCAAGGGGCTTTGAACGATAAGCAAAAAGAGCTTATCCGCCAGTGGATTAACTACGGCGCAAAAAGCAGCGGCACCCAGTTCGACGAGCAGCTTATTACCGATTATTACGATGTAAATGGCAAGGCTTCGTTTCCGAACGGCCCGCCGCCTGCACCGCCCGCAGGGGAAGGCTTTCAATTGAAAATGGGGCCGTTTTTAATGGCTCCAGGCGGTGAACGCGAGCTGTATGAGAAAATGGATTTGCAGCTTACCGCAAATGTGGAGGTCGATAGAATTGAAAATATTATGAGTCCTTATTCGCACCATTTAATTACTTACCGCTACAATACACCAGCCGCCGCTACGGCCGCCGCTACGGGTTTTCGCACGGCTGCAAACTATAATAATACGACTTTGGTAGCGGCAGTGCAAGAAGCTACCGACCTTCGTTTGCCGCAAGGTGCCGCTTTTTTCTGGAACGCGAACACTTCCTTAGACATGGATTCGCATTATATTAATTATTCGCAAACGCAAACGTATATGGCCGAAGCCTATATTAATGTGTGGACGAAACCAAGCGGCACGGCGCACCAAGAGATGAAAACGCTTTTATTACCTAATCTTAATATAGCGATTCCTGCCGACCAAAATCCGCATACGTTTTCACAGGCTTACACGGCTAATACGGGACAGGTGTATATGTGGGGGCTGATGGGGCATACGCATAAATACGGCACAGATTATAAGGTGTATCAACGCACTTCGACGGGCGCGAAAGGCCCGATGGTGTATGATGGGCAATGTCCGCAGGGTGTGCCTGGCTGTTCTGCCCCTTATTTTGATTATAAACATATTCCTCTGCGCTATTTCTTACCTCAACGACCTACTTTAATAAACTCAACTGCGGGTTTTATTCACGAAGCAACCTATATAAATACGGGGACGAATGCCGTGTATTTCGGGGAAACGTCAAGCGATGAAATGATGGTTTTGGTGGCAATGTACACATTAGATACAGTAGGCGTGGTGCAAGGCACGGGCAGTAGCCGCCCGATTTTGCAAAATGTACGCGTCTATCCGAATCCTGCAACTAATATTTTGCAAATCAGCCTACCTGCCGACGCAACTCGCGCTAATTTTACCTTGTATGACGTTTTGGGTAATAAACTCTATGAAACACTTTTGCAAGAAGATAATTTGCTCGACCTGCCGCGAAAATCATGGGCTAACGGCGTTTATTTCTACCATATTAAAGCAGACGATGGCCGCGAAATGAGTGGTAAGGTTCTTTTGGAATAAATACAGGGCGTGAAATTTATCGTTTACCCATTCCTTATATACTACTATTTATGTAAAGGGCTTCTTTTCCTCCAACTGGTTTTACACCAAATAGGAGGAGAAGTATCCCTTTACTATTCTGTAAACACACCTTCTACTTTATGAAAATACTTTTGTTAGCCGACGTAACTTCTGCTCACACCCAAAAATGGGTAGAAGCCTTAGATGCAACAGAAAATATAGAGCTTGGCTTGTTCACGCTCACGCAACCTGTGGCGGAGGGCTATACGTTTCGGTTGAAAAAAACAAGCATTTTTAGTGGACTATCATTTGCGGAAACGGGGCTTTTTTTGGGTAATTTACTGCCAAAAGTACAGTATTTAAAGGTCATTCCGTATTTAACGCAAGTTATAAAAACCTTCAAACCCGACGTTTTACACGCACATTATGCCACAAGTTATGGCTTGCTCGGTGCGCTTTCGCGCAAACACCCGTTTATGATTTCGGTGTGGGGCAGCGATATTTACGACTTTCCGCACGAAGGTTTTTTGAATAAATACATCATCAAATACAACCTAAGTCGCGCAGACTTGATAGGCTCTACGAGCAAGGTGATGAAAAAAGAAACGGAGCGATATGCGCCAAATAAGCCGATTTTCGTTACGCCTTTCGGCATAGATAGCCGCGTTTTTTATCCAAAAAAAGCCGCA
>JBEEMU010000458.1:0-3222 GCA_041192485.1 Bacteroidota bacterium
TTTATCGCGCAAGGCGTTTTTGAAAAATTGGCTTTCCGATTCGCTTTTATGAAAAATACGCCCCAAAAAAAGCGTAAAAAAATAAGGAAAAGCATAAAAAAGAATGAATACGGGCGCACACCAATAACTCGCAGGAAAGAAAAACGCTTGCGTAAGATACCGTTCTACGGTTACGCCAACGCCGAAAACGTGCGGAAATAGCCCGTAGTTGATTAGCAAAACCGCCACCCAAAAAAATAAAACACTAACATAGTAAGTTGCCCGAAAATCGAGTGACCAATGCTGTAATAAATAACCGTAAATAGTTTTCATGCCGTAAAAATACGACTACTACTTGGTTTATTTTTTTATTTTACATTTTTTTTTAAAAAAATCGCCCAAAATGGAATTTTTTGCCTAACTTTATGGTTTATTTTTGTAAGAAATTTGTAAACCTTCGCATACGCGCCTTTTATTTCCCTAAATTCTTTATACAATTCAAAAAAATTCATTTTCATTTTTCATTTTTATCATTTTAAAAAAATGCCAATTATTCCAGTAATTCTGCTTGTATTCATTCTTTTTACCGTATTAAAAGGAGTTCGAATCGTTCAACAAGGTACGGTCGGCGTAGTCACCCGTTTCGGAGCATATAGCAAAGTGCTTCATTCGGGTTTAAACGTTGTCATTCCGTACATCGACAGTGTGAAAACCATTAGCACACAAAACAAGTCGGTAGAGCTTGACTTTCAAGCGACGACTATCGACCAAGCAAACGTTTATTTCAAAGCGATGCTGCTTTTTTCGGTTATCAACGAGGACGCGACGACTATTCAGAAAGTAGCGTTCAAATTCGTGGACGAGCGCAACCTCATGATTGCCTTAGTGCGCACGGTAGAGGGTTCTATCCGTAGCTTTGTGGCAACCAAAAAACAGTCGGAAGTGCTTTCGCTGCGCCGCGAAATCATCGACGATGTGAAGGAAAACCTCGACCATCAGCTCGAAGAATGGGGCTATCATTTGCTCGATTTGCAAATCAATGACATCACTTTCGACCAAACCATCATGGATAGTATGGCGCGAGTAGTGGCTTCCAACAACCTCAAATCGGCGGCGCAAAACGAAGGCGAAGCCTTGCTTATTACGAAAACGAAGGGCGCAGAAGCCGAAGGTAATGCCATTCGTATATCGGCAGAGGCAGAGCGTGTTGCGGCGCAATTGCGCGGTCAAGGCGTGGCTTTATTCCGCGAAGAGGTGGCTAAGGGTATGGCACAAGCCGCCGAAGAAATGAAAACGGCCAACTTAGATATTTCCGTTATTCTTTTCTCTATGTGGACAGAAAGCATCAAACATTTTGCGGAAAGCGGAAAAGGCAATATGATATTCTTAGATGGCTCTACCGAAGGAATGCAGCGCAGCATGCAACAACTCATGGGCTTAACAACCGACGCATTTAACGATATGAACCGAAAGGATACCGCTGCAAGCGGAAAGTAACTTATCTTTTACCCATTCCCAAGTAGCAGTAAAAGTAACAGTAAAAATAGCGTATTACTCGTTTGTGAAAATAGACCTTATGGTTTATTAGAAACGAGTAGTACGCTCATTTTATTTTCGGCACGTTCCTTCCTTCACAAGCGAAATACAAAAAGCAGCAAAAAGTTGCAAAAAAGCGGCGAAAAAGCCCTACCTTTGCGGAAATATTATTTTCATAAAAATCAAAGATACTTTGCCAACTTATATTGCAAAAACCTTTCAGGGGTTAGAAAACACGCTTGCACAAGAATTAACCGAACTTGGTGCAACGAATGTCACGCTGCTGAAACGCGGTGTTTCTTTTGAGGGCGATACGCGCTTATTATACGAAGCGAATTTATGGTGTCGCACGGCTTTGCGCATTTTAGTGCCGATTACGTCTTTTTCAGCAACAAATGAAGAGGAGCTATATAATTTGGCAAAAACAATAAAATGGGACGACTATATGGCGGTAAACGATACGTTTATGATAGATAGTACCGTTAATTCCGAAGTGTTTACCCATTCACATTACGTTTCACTCAAACTAAAAGACGCTCTTTGCGACTGGTTTCGAGATAAAACAGGCAAACGACCGAATGTGAATACAGAAATTCCGACCCTGCGAATACATATACATATAAGCGGTACGAAAGCCGATATTTTATTAGACAGTAGCGGCGAAGCCCTGTTTCGAAGAGGCTATCGCCCACAAGACGGAGCGCACGAAGCTCCTATCAACGAGGTATTGGCAGCAGGTTTGATTTTGATGACAGGCTGGCGCGGCGAAACAAATTTCTACGACCCGTTTTGCGGAACAGGCACTTTCTTGGTAGAAGCGGCCATGATTGCTAAAAATATTGCTCCAAACCGCTTGCGCTATTCCTTCGCCTTTCACCGTTGGAAAAATTTTAATGAAAAGCTCTGGAACGACATTCGCTTGGAAGCAAATCGCAAAATTAGACCGTTAAAAGTGCGTATCGAGGGCAGCGACAATTCGCCGATTTCCATCGAAATAGCCGAAAAAGCGATTCTCCGCGCTCGTTTAGATGAAGATATTGATATTAATTTACTCACATTCAAGCATATTCCGCCACGCAAAAACGGCGGCATTCTCATCACAAACCCGCCTTATGGCGAACGCTTAGATGTAAACGGGCAAATAAAGGATTTTTATCGCGAAATTGGCGACTGTTTGAAACTCTGTTTTATAGATTTTCGTGCGTTTATTATTTGTAGCAATATGGACGCACTCCGCTGTCTTGGCTTGCGCCCAAGTAAAAAAACACCCGTTTTCAATGGCAAATTAGAGTGTCAGTTTGCAGAATACGAACTTTATCAAGGCACAAAACGCACATTTGCAGACGATTATGTGCCTTCGCCAAAGAAAAACCCACTGCAAGATTTTCATGAAAATTATAAAGCCGATAAAGAAAATTATATAGCGGATAAAGACGATATATAAACGAACAACCGATCAAAAATAACCAATTTCTAATACAATATAGATTCGTATGGGATACAGCAATTATAAAAGTTTGAAAAAAACCTTGAATAAGCTGGATTTAGAGGAACTAGATTTGCGTCTTTTTGAGGATATTCTACCTGTACAGCCTTCCGCATGGCTCGTGCAGACGCTCGCTATTGGCGAAAAATTCCCGACGACGAACGAAAAAGGAAAATCGGAACGTGTTATTTCGCCAATTATGCTAGAAATAGCGCTGCCTT
>JBEEMU010000459.1:0-9835 GCA_041192485.1 Bacteroidota bacterium
GTTGTTTGGGGTGCAAAGCGGGAGGAGTCCAATTTGTAAATTCGGCGGAATATTTGGCAGACAGGCTATATTTGTATTTGTTGTGTAAAGTTGATTTAATGAATTTGGTAGAAAAGATAGGCAGGAAATAGGGTTATCGCTACATCTTAAATTCCCCAAACTCGCCAAAAATTGGATATTTAAACTCGTTAATTGGTTGTTTTCACACTGTAAATGGTATAAATTAGGTGTATTTTGAATATTTAAACTCGTTAATTGATTATTCTGACAATATAAATGGTATAAATTCGTCGAACTCTGTGGATTTAAACCTGTTAATTGATTGTCATTACAATATAAAGTCTGCAAATTCGCCAAGCCTTGAATGTTTAAGCTCGTTAATTGATTACTCTGACAATATAAAGTCTGTAAATTCGTTAAATCCTGTAAATTTAAATTTATTAACCGATTAAAATGGCAGTATAATTGCTGTAAATTAGTTAATAATTGTACATTTAAATTTGGTAATTGATTATAGCTACAATCTAAATTCCGCAAATTTGTCAAATCTTGCACATCTAAACTTGGTAATTGATTATTATAGCAATATAAAACCTGTAAGTTTACTAAGTTTGGCACATTTAGACTTGTCAATTGATTTCGAGAACAATCTAAAACTTGCAAATTACTAAAACTTTGAATACCAATGAGGGAATTAATAGAGGCACTGCTTACAAACAAATATGTAACCGCTAAGACTTCGGTTACTTGTATCTCGCCGTCATTATCTGTATCAACATCAATATCGCCGATATAATCGCCTGTTGTGTCGACGCAGAGTGTATTGACAAGCGCGTTTTTAAAATTTGCATCGGGAATGTTCACAATTTGTGCATAAAGCGGCGAAGCAGCAGAAGCTGCGAGAAAAAGTAGGATTTTGAAATTTTTTTTCATACGATTATTTTATAAATTTTTTTAAAATGATGAAATGATTTTTAATGTTTTAAGACATATAAGGGCTCAGGAAACAAATAACCTACCCATTTTACTCGTCACTGCGTTGCTCAAAACGTAAGGTTGCGCGACCGATTTGCGGAGTTTACTCCGCAAAAAGCAATTTTTATTGCTTTTCGCTTTGCTCATGCCTCCTTTTTCGCGTCTTGTCTTGGCGCAAAACCCTTCGCAAAATTTGGGTATGTTATTTATTGCCTAAGCCCTGAACGATAGGGCAAAGATAAACACACGATTTGCCTCTACCAATTTCTTACAAAGCAAGTCCAATCATAAATCCCGGTTGCCACAGCCCCTCTGTATTTCGCGAAAGCGTATAATCTACGCGCAATAAGCGAATGATGCCCCAGCCAATATTGCCGATGCCTGCATTAACACCGTAATAAGGCTGCGGCATAGCTGGCGTTAGCAAGGCATTTGCGCCTATATGCGCCGTGAATTGTAGCTTTTTTATCAACGGCAATTTATTAAATAAAAACGTGCCGAAATTATGTTCATAATGTGCGTGTGCATACCAATTACTGCCCACGCTGTAGCGGTAATAAGGCAATTGTAAGAAATTGTTTAAATAATTATTAGGGTTGCCCAAAATGGTTTGATTGCCATTGAAATGCTGGTAATCGTAGAAATAAAGCGGCGATTTTAGAAAATAACCGCCTTCGAGATTGAATTGTGAGGTTCCAACAACGCCTGTCGGCACATCATAGGTTGTTTTTACGGCAAGTTGATGATAGTCATTTGCGGCATAACCGCCCGTATAACGCACATAAATAGTCGGATATTTGCCGTCATCTACGATTATTTTCCGCTCAGGATACATGATAAATGATTGGTCAAACTTGATGCGCAAAGTAGCCGAAAAACGCAAATTATGACTTTCGCCGAACAGGGCATAAGCGTCGGCTGTTTCGGGCAGGTTTGCTGGCATCGGCACGTCTTTCCCATCTTTTGACAGACTCAACACCCTGTTTTCAACGACTTTTCGATGAGCAAATTCAGCTTCGGCCGTCAAAAAGCCGCCATTCCAAATCTCTTGCTCGTAAGACGTTTTTACAAACTGTTTTTGGTAGGTTTTCAAGTAATTTATAGGCTCGTAAAGCGTATAAATGGAATTAACGGCTTCCGAAATTGGGTTTTCGGCATTATACTGCTGCAAAATTTCGCCGCCTCGGATGTTTATTTCCGAGTTATTTGTTCGGTTAAAATGATAGGTTGCGCCAAGCGTACAACGAGGGCGCAATTCGGCAAAACCCCTATCGAGTGTTGCCCGAATTTCCCACCAGCGAATGCGGTAATCGTCATAATTTTGCCGAAAATGTACGCCCAGCCCTACGCGCCAACCTTGCACGGTATTAAACTGCACGGTGTTTAAAGGCGTTTCGAGGCTAAAGGCTTGTTTTTTAAACGAATTGCGATAAGTATAACCTAAAAGCAAATTTAAAACGCCAAATTTATTTCTACGCGCATCCATAGAGTCCAAATAATGTTTACCCGTTCTAATTACTTTCAAACTATCCTTTCGGTAATAGTCGCGCGATTCCTCTATGGTCAGCGGTATTGGCCGGATACTGTCCCAGTAAGCGGGCGTTTTTTCATTTGCTTCTTTTTCTACTTTTAAAATTTCGGGCGTAAAAAAGCCTTTCGGCAACGATTGATTGAGTTTGTAATGCGAGAAAACGGCGGTGAAAACACCGCCAGTTTCTATTTTCAATACCTTTATATTAAACGAGATAATTTGCTGGAAAAGTAGCCAGTTTTTCGCGCCTACCGCATCGAAAGATAGGTGCGTTTGCTTGATGTGCAGCGTGTCTAAAACCTCCAAACCCGTCGCGCTTTTTGTGACATATAAGTCAGTGCTGTAAATCGCCCATTCGTCTTCTACCACATAAATAAAACCACCAAAAACGGGGCCGTATTCGTTTTTCGGCTTCACTTTTAGTTTCGAAATCAAGCGTCCGTCTTTGTCGCGAAACGAGCTGATTAATTCGTAGCGATAAAACAAGAGTGCATCGTCGGCGATAGGCGACACCAGTTTTGTTTGAAAATCGAGCTCGTTTTGGTAAAAATTAAAATTGACAGCTTGCGCCTGATTAAAACTAAACCCGTTATCATTTCCCGCGACCTTCGAGGAAATCATTATTTCTTTGAAATGGTCAGGTTGCTCAAAATATAATTTCGAAACCGATTCTGAAAGGTAAACTATCCCCGAACGGGAACTGTCTAAACCTCCGCCTAAATCGCCTAAATCGCGCCCCATGATTTTATCGGGCGCATTTTTTATTTTCTGATTTCCTTTAATATACACGTCACATTCAGAATTTGTGACAGCCTTTAATCGTATTTTCCGCTGCTTTATCATGTTCCTAATGATGCGGTAGGCGGGGTCTTCGGCGTTTGCTTTTACCGTGACTTCGCTCAATAATAAGTCTTCTTCTACTAAACTTATATCAAGATGTAAAGGCTTGATTTGCAGCGAGATATGCTCTACTTTTGTTTTATAACCCACATACTGAAATACCAAGTCGTATTCGCCTTTCGGCAAATCCAAACTGTACTCGCCCATCGAGTTTGAGGTTGTCCCTATTGTCGTGTTTTTGACATAAATTGTGACAAAGGAAAGTAACTCCTTTTTAGTGTCCGTTATTCTACCCGAAATAGTGTTTGAAAGGGCAATATTTTGAAATAAAAGAATGAATATTGCTGTTTTTAAAAATTTAATTTTGTTGAACATACTGGCATTTTTTTATGATAAATAAATAAACAAAAAAAGTTAAAAAAGTTTGCATAGCTCATGCAACCTTTGTACCTTTGTAGCGTCTTATTGGTAATTAGTCTAACTTTAATTTTCATCATTAAACCCAAAATATATGAATCTTTTTCAACTATCTATAGTATCCGTGTTCTCGCTGTTGAGTGTTTTTGCATCGGCTCAAACCCACGGGACTACAGCGTTAGCGGGTAAAGCGGCCGCAATTGCAGAGTATCGAGAGGGTCTTAAGCTCTATAAAGAGGGCAAAATTACGGAAGCTTTGCCACATATCAAAGTTTCGCTTAATCAAGGTGCTACAGCCGAGGGGTATTACCTACAGGCTTTATGTTATAAAAAGTCGGGAAACGAGGCTGATGCGATGCAATCTTTAACAGCCGTTTTGAACCTAAACCCCGACCATGTGGAGGCATTGTCGCAACTCGGTATCTTAGAGTTTAACAGTGCGAAATATGGGGTTGCGAGCGAGCATCTTGCGAAAGCGTCTGCCTTGAAACCGAGCGACGGGCAACTCAAAGACTTTGCAGACCGCGCAAAACTTGCTACCGCAAAATTTGGAAAAACAAGCACCACTTCAGCCGTAAAAACTGCCGCCGTTGCCGATAAAGCCCCTGCGGTTGCCGAAAAAGCAACTGCCGCAACAACTACGGCTGCCGCCACGACCTCTACAACAGGAAGTACAAGTAGCGCACATATTAAATTGTATAACGAAGGTTTGCAGTATCTGAAAGAAAGCGATTACTATAGCGCCATTGCCGCATTTAATAAAGCCATCAAAGAAGCTCCAAATCATGCAGCGTCGTATTACAATTTAGGCTTGGCTTATCGCGAACTGAAAGGGGAAGAGTCGAACGCCGTTCGCACACTCACGAAAGCGGCAAAATTAGATGCTAAAAATGCAAAATATCAGTACGCACTTGGCGTAATGTTTTATGATATGGGCGAAGGCGATAAAGCGCAAGAGTATTTCGAGGCTGCTTATGGCTTAGGTATGCACACAAAAGGCTTGTATAAATCATTGGCAAGTACCTATTTCTTTAATAATAGCTTCGATAAAGCAATCGCACTCTATGAAACCGCTGTTGCCGACGACCAACGCGACGTTCAATTGCTTTACAACTTGGGCACGGCTTACCTAAATGGCAGCAAATTAAACGCTGCAGTTAGCACTTTCGAGAAGGTCATTAAACTAGATGCCAAGTATAAAGACGCTTATTACAACCTTTCTTGCGCTCTTATCAAATTAGAAAAATATGATGATGCCATCAAAACAGGTGAAGAACTCATCAAATTAGACCCCGATTTCGCAAAAGGTTATCTGGCTCTCGCTTCTGCTTATAGCAAAATGGGCGACAGCTACCACCAAGATAAATATGCGCGTATGGCTAAAAAATTAGACCCAACAATTAAGATTTAGACGCAGAAAGTAGTAAGAATAATAATAAATATTTGTGATAAAGTTTGTATCTTTCTGCTTTAATCTTTGACTTTAATATCAAAAAACTGCCACGAAAATTCACTGAATTTTTGTGGCAGTTTTTTTATTGGCTCGTTGGAAAATTTATTTTGGATATCTTCCTAAGTAGTAGTATATAAATAATCAGGGCTTTGAAACCCTGTAAAGCAGGATATTTTCGGGTAATGATAACCGTGTTTATTTCGCCACAGGTGCTTAATGGCTTAGAAAACAAATAACCTACCCACCTTAGCAATAGCGAAACGAAGAACGAATTTCCTAAAGAACCTATAACCACGAAAAACTAAGCGCCACCTCACAATTAACACTTAGGGAAACTGGGCAGGTGCGAGCGGCGTGCTCTAATATCGCCCTTTCCTTGTCGGAATAGGAGCGGTTAAAATGAAAGGCTACCTCTATTCGTGCGACGGCGCGTGGCGGCGCAGCAGACATAATTTTGGTTACATCGGCTCGGGCTCCCGATAGGTTTATATGATGCGTATTAGCCGCGATGCCCATAATTGTAAGCGCACACGATGCAAGCGAACTTGCAAATAAGTCGGTTGGCGAAAAAGCTGCCCCTTTGCCCTGATTGTCGAGCGGTGCATCAGTAATGAGGCGATTGCCCGAGGCTAAATGCGTTGCTTCGGTGCTTAAATCGCCCAAATAAATTACGGTTGATGTCATTTTTAATTATTTTTTAACTATAATTTCAAGCAAATAGAACTTAATATCGCAAAGTTATTATACGAAGAGTGGTTTTTAAAAATAGAATAATTGGCAAAATACTCTTTGGCTTCTAATCTAAATAACCCGTTTTTAGAGATTGCATAATCGTAATTTAGCGAAAGCCCCCAGGTTTGAAACCCAACGCTCGTATAAAGCAGCACTTCTTTCTTGTCGTCATAATATTCGGTGCGAAAGGCTACTTTTGAAGTGTTTTTAAAGCTATATTTTGCCATGAAAACAGGCGAATACCACGTTGATGTCGGGTTTACGCTGTCTTTTTCCGTACCAATATCTACCCCCGCGATGAAGCCCCAGTTTGCGCTTGGCTCGTAAATAGCGTATAAATTGTGGTAAGTTCGCACCGATTTTGAGATATCGGGCTTATCTGTCCCGATAAAATTGGAATAATTCAGTGTCAAATTATTCATAGGCTTATAATTCAACTGCACCCCGAAAGAGGGACTATTGATATTGTCGGGCTTTTTGATGCGTTGCCAACCATTCAAATACAAAATGGAAACAAAAAAATTCTCCTTTTTAGTGGTTGCCGTCACTTTAATTCCGGTTTCGTAATAAGGCGAATTGTCAGCTGCCATACTTCGACTTGCCGTCCAACAATCGGCAGAAACTGCGCTTTCAAAGCCAATATGCGAAGGCATAATACCGGCATCGAGCCAAATATTATGCGATTTTGACAGCTTCACGCCAATATTGGCTTCGTAGAAGTGCTGCAATAAATTAGGTTCGTTTGCCAAATTATATTGCGCATAGCTGCCCGACATCAAGGCTAAATTGCCGCGCACCTTCGCCGACTGATAATTCACTTTTGCGTAAGCCAGGTTCACATTTACCTCATTATGCCGCTTATGGCTGTACAAGAAAAAGGGGCGTTCATGGTTGGCAGGGCTATCAAAATCGTAGCCAAAATACACCTCGCCGTAGCCGCTAAATGTGAAGGTTTCCGCCACGGTGTCTTTGTGTGTGCTACCCTCTTTGTGTGTGCTACCCGTTGCGGTGCTGTCGGCGAGTGTCTGTCCGTTTGCGTATTGTATTGATAATAAGCAAGCTACAATGAAAAATATTTTTTTGATAATGATTTTTTGTTTTGTTATCTAAAAGTCTAACTGTCATTTGCTTAAAAACTCAATAAGCATCGGAAACTCCTTTTCGGGTTCTTCAACCTGCGGATTATGACCCGATTTTTCAAACATAATATATTGCGCTTGTGGACAGTACTGTTTGTATTTTATAATTTGTGAAGGAACGGCAACGCGGTCGTATCGTCCGCCGATGACCATAATAGGCATTTTTAAGGCTTTCAAGTCCTTGCGAAAATCAAAATTGCCGATGTCGCTGCCGACGATAAAATCGCCATCTTTGCCCACTAATTGATAATATAACTTCGAGTTGAACGGATTAGGATAAGGCTTCCGCTTGCGATTGCCGAATTTATCGGGATTGTAGGCGTATAAAAAGCCATAAGGCACTTTGCCATACACATCTTGGTGGGCGGGGTCGGACGAAATTGCCCCTTTTTCGCGCAATTCCATGAGTTCGCTCCACACTTCGGGATAGTTTTCCTTGATTTCGTGGTTCGTGTTATCGTCGTTTTCCTGCCACATCACAAAGCTATGGAAAGTGTTTGCCAAAACGAGGTGTTTGACATTTTGCGGGTATTTTATAGCATAGCCTTGCGCAACTAAGCCACCATAAGAATGCCCTAAAATATTGATTTTATCGAATTTCATCGCTTTGCGCAACCCCTCCAAATCCTCTATATCGCGAGCAAGCGAGTATTCGGTTACGCTTTTTGCCGTATCCGACTTGCCGCGTCCGAAACCGTCGTAGTAAATGAGTTTGAGCTTCGTTGCCAAACTATCAAAAGAACGCAGCCCAACGTGCGCACCGCCTGGCCCGCCAGCAATGAAAAATGTGGGGTCGCCTTCGCCAACCGTTATCGCCCAAATTTTTGCGCCATTCACAGGATAATATTTGCCGTCTTCGGCGCTGTCAGGGTATTTTATCGCTGTTTTTTGCGCAAAGCAAGCTGAAAGGCTACAGGCGAAAAACAGTAGAAATGATATTTTATGGCTAATCTTCATGGAAAATTTGATGATTTTACTCCTTTTTGGTTGATAGGTTGAAAAGTTAAGTCGATTGTAAATTGAAGTGCTTCTATGTGTTATTTAGCTTAGTTTGGGCGTTTTACAAAACTTACAGACCCCCGTAACCTGCACTTGGAAATCGTGCATTTCGAAGCCTTCGGGCATCGTGATAGTTAGGTTTGGCAACTCGCTTCCGCAGTAAACCTGCTCGCATTTGATGCAGTGAAAATGGGTGTGTTCGTCGTGGTGCGTATGGTCGTCGGCTTTGTGGCACTCCTGCGAACAAAGCGCAAAACGGGCAGTTCCCTGCAAATCGATAACTTTGTGTATCAAGCCTTTTTCTTCAAAGGTGCGCAGGGTGCGGTAAACGGTAATGCGGTCGAATTGTTTTGCAAAGGCCAGTTCTACATCGGGTTGCGAAAGAGCGTGCGGCTTGCTCAAAAACAGGTCGAGAACGTGTGTTCTGACAGGGGTTTTTTTGAGTTCTTGCGTTTTTAAAAGAAGTAGCGAATTCATTATGCAAAGGTCGTTATTTTTTTTAAAATATTTTTTTTTATTTTTTTTACAAAAAAACTTGCGAAAATAGTTGCAGTTTCAAAAAAAGGGCGTATCTTTGCACTCGCTAAGGGTAATCAACCAAAAAGGACGGTTGGCCGAGTGGCTAGGCAGAGCTCTGCAAAAGCTCGTACAGCGGTTCGAATCCGCTATCGTCCTCTATTTTCTTAGCAGAAAATAAAAGCACCGTAACCTTTTAGGTTTATGGTGCTTTTTTTTTGCAATTCTTCGAGTGGTTTGTGGTTTAAAACGCAGACCTAAACAGCTACGTTTTTTATTAACTACCAATTTCCGAAAGCCTTATTAAAAATATCTTCGATAAGTAAATCATTTATTTGTCGGATAAGCTCCGATTTCACTATTTCAAAATTATTTTTACTCGGGTCGAAATCGGCGAAGCGCGTAAAGTTTTGCGTCCAAGTATTTTTTTCATTTTTATGGTCGGTGTAAGTTACGCTCACGGCCATTTCCAAGCGCGAAAGTGTGGCAATATTATTTGCTCCGGGAGCGAGCGAACTCACATTAAAACCGACGATACTTCCTGCAAAATCCACGTCGGGTTCTTCCGTTTTATAGGTGAGTCGTGTGGTTTGCAGCACTTTCTGGCGCAATTTTTCGGTCAAACGCAAGCCTGTTGTGGGGTCGGCTTGCGAAGCTGCTACATTGAAAGTCGGCATTGCAAAGGTTTTCGTGCTTGCATAGTCTATCGAAATACCTTGAAATGAGTAGCAGCCGCTCGCTAAAATGGCGATAAGGAGCAGGAAAGGGAAAAAGCTGTTTATTTTCATACTTTTTTACAATTTTTTGTTTTTTATACGGAATAGAAATAGTAGATTCTTCTTTTGTGTAAGGAACGTGTAAATGTCCTCTTTTAACCCCCGTCTCTGCGGAAATTTTGCGTTTAAAAATACGACTTAAACAGGTACAAAAAGGGCTATATTGTCTTCTTTTTTAGTAAAAAAATAATACGTCCATTTGGTGGAAGCACCTGCTTTTCTACCACATCAAATAGCGCGAAAAAGGCAACCTCGAAGGCTTCTAAACTATAATGTGAAGCAGTATCGCGTCTATTTCGTAGCAATTTTTCTACTTTCGGGTCGGTTCGCAGGACAAATTCTACGACTAACCAGCTTGTGAGTGTGGCGAATAGCGTGGCGATTTTGGCAAACGGGATTTGATTGCTTATAGCCA
This sequence comes from Bacteroidota bacterium, assembly GCA_041192485.1. GTDB lineage: Bacteria > Bacteroidota > Bacteroidia > Chitinophagales > Saprospiraceae > JBEEMU01. The sequence continues at coordinate 9,794 of JBEEMU010000459.1, forward strand.
AATGATGCACTAAGGCAAGGGCAAAAAGCAAGTCGGGGCCTT
>JBEEMU010000460.1:0-6092 GCA_041192485.1 Bacteroidota bacterium
CTCCTACTCTCATTCCTACAATAGCTTGCTCGATTCCTTTATAAAGTGCCTCGCGAGTAGTTATCAATAAGTGTTCAATTGCAGGTGTTGTATGCCCTAAAACGAACGTATAGGCGCAATCGCCTACAAAATCATTTAAATAAGTACCACAATCTATTGAAATAATGTCTCCCGCTTTAAAGGGTTTATTATCTGGAACGCCGTGAACAACCACTTCATTGCGAGAAATGCACAAGGTTCCAGGAAATCCATTATAGCCTTTAAAGACAGGTCGTCCGCCGTGATCGCGAATAAACGCTTCTGCTTTGCGGTCAAGTTCAAGTCCAGTCAAACCTTCACGCAATGTTTCGCCAACAAAACCCAATGTTCGCGACACTAAATCGCCGCTTGTTCGCATTAAAGCGATTTCTTCATCTGTTTTGAAGTAGATTGTTTTTTCTTTATTTGCCATTACGCGCCGTTAGAACTTCTTATATTTTATCCAGCCATTTTATCCAGCCATTTTATTCAGCCTCTACGTCAGCTGTTGTTTCGCGACCTACTTTACCTGTGCGTACTAAGCTATCATAGCGACGCATTTTCAAGTGACCATCGATTTGAAGTATCGTATCTAAAACAACGCCTACTAAAATGATTAACGATGAGCCACCAAAAAACAGTGCAAAGTTTTGATCGACACCAAACGCAGCAACAATGGCAGGCAGAATAGCGACCAAACCTAAGCCAATGGCACCCGGCAAGGTAATACGCGCCGTAACAGCATCTATAAAGTTAGAGGTTTCTTCGCCTGGCTGTACCCCTGGTATAAACGCATTTGAGCGTTTTAAAAATTCAGAATACTGATTAGGGTTTACCAATAAAGCCGTATAAACATAAGTAAACACAACGATTAAGATAAAATAAACAATATTATAGGTAGGCGAAGTAAATTTAGAGAAATTAGCAAGACTTCCTCCTAAATCAGATGAAATAAGCGGTGCAATAAAAGAAGGTATAAACATCAAGGCTTGCGCAAAGATGATAGGCATTACGCCCGAAGCATTCACTTTAATAGGAATATTGTCTGTTGCGCCACTAAAATTCACCTGTCCTTGCGTTTCGTTTCGTCCAACCATGCGTTTTGCATATTGAATAGGAATACGGCGGACACCTTGAACCAAAAGAATGGTAATAGCCACCACGACAACTAAGAAAGCGAGTTCAAGAACGAAGGCAATAAGACCGCCACCAGAGCCGCCACCGCGAATTTCTAATTCGGTAGCTAATGCAGCTGGAAGACGTGACATGATACCCGACATGATTAACAAGGAGGTACCATTGCCCAGCCCCTTTTCAGTAATACGTTCACCTAACCACATAGCGAAGATAGTACCAGAGGTAATAACTAATGCTCCTACCCCATAAAACATGGTGAGATTAGTTATTTCGGTATTCAATACGTTAGGAGTAGATAAGATATACTTCATGTATGGGAAAGACTGCACCAACGCAATCACAACTGTTAGCCAACGAGTATATTGGTTTAATAAACGTTGCCCACTCTCGCCCTCGCGTTTTTGCAAACGCTGGAAATACGGAACGGCAAAGCCCAGTAATTGAATGACGATAGATGCGGAGATATAAGGCATGATACCTAATGCCATGATAGACGCATTATCAAATGCGCCACCAGAGAAGGCATTAACCAAGCCAAATAAGCTTGCACCCGACTTACTTTGGTTCGCAGCCGCCAATACCGAGGGAACAATACCTGGTAGCACTACATAGGTAGCAAAGCGATAAGCTGCCAACAATCCCAATGTATAGAGAATGCGGGTGCGGAGTTCGTCAATGCTCCAGATATTTTTAAGCGTTTGTATTAAGTTGTTCATTGTATAGTAAGATAGAACAGGCTTTTGAGTTTTTTAAACGCATAAGAGGACGATTAACCATGCTGGTAACTTCCGCAAGGAAACTTAACCGCATCGTCAATCCTCCGCCTATGCACTGATAGTATTAAAGCATGGTGACTGTACCGCCAGCTGCCTCGATTGCTGCTTTTGCAGAAGTCGAGAAAGCATGAGCCGAAACATGAAGTTTCATGGTAAGTTCGCCATCAGCTAATATTTTGATTCGTTCGCTTTTAGAAGCCAAACCTACGCTGCAAAGGGTAGGAAAGTCAAATGTAGTGACATTATGACGTTCGGCAGCTTCTTGCAAGCGTGAGAAATTAACCGCTTGGTATTCTACGCGATTAATATTTTTGAAACCACGTTTCGGAATACGGCGTTGTAAAGGCATTTGACCACCTTCAAAACCACGTTTATCTTTATGACCAGAGCGCGATTTATCCCCTTTGTGACCTTTCGTAGAAGTACCGCCCTTTCCAGAGCCTTGTCCTCGTCCGATACGTTTCACATTGCGTTTAATCGAACCCTCTGCGGGTCTGAGCGTATGCAATTCCATGTTGATATACAGGTATAATTGAACGTTAAAGTTATTCAGCCACTTCTTCTACACGAACAAGGTGCTTGATTTTATTGACCATACCCAAGATTTGCGGGGTTGGTGTGTGTACTACCGAGCTACTAATTTTGCGCAAGCCCAAAGCCTCCATATTCAAACGCTGGCGTTTTGGACGGTCGATAATACTTTTTACTAATGTTATTTTTATTTTAGACATTGTTATAACAATAATTGAAAGTTATTCAATGGCACTCACCAAGAGCAGCCACTTAATTAACCGTTATACACTTTACTGAGTGAAATACCACGTGCTTTGCCTACTTGAACCGCTGTACGCAATTGCGTTAGGGCATCGATAGTAGCTTTCACAACGTTGTGAGGATTAGAGGAGCCTTGCGATTTAGCCAAACAGTTGTGGATACCTGCGATTTCCAATACCGCACGCATCGCACCACCTGCGATTACGCCCGTACCGTCAGATGCTGGCTTTACCAACACCTTACCAGCACCGTATTTGCCTTTCACTTCATGGGGAATAGTACCATTGATTACAGGTATATCCACCATATTTTTCTCGGCATCTTTAAGGGCTTTGGCAATAGCTTCTTGAACATCACGCGCTTTACCTAAGCCATGACCAATTTTGCCTTTGCCGTCGCCAATAACCATGATTGCCGCAAAACTGAATGTGCGCCCCCCTTTGGTTACTTTTGCAACACGATTAAGCGCAACGAGTTTTTCGTTAAAACGCTTTTCGATAGGAGCAGCTTGTTGCTCTTCTTGTTGCTTTCTACTTTGCTTATTATTTTTTGCCATGATGCAAATTATACGCTACTAAGAGTTTTAGAATTTAAGACCGCCTTCGCGTGCGCCTTCGGCTAACGCTTTAACACGACCATGATACAAATAACCACTACGGTCAAAAACAACTGTAGTAATACCGGCTGCTTGTGCTTTTTCGGCAATTGATTTTCCAACAGCTACCGATTGCTCTACTTTACAACCTGCATTTACTGCTTCTTTCGAGCTTGCGGCTGCGAGGGTTGTGCCATTGAGGTCGTTAATCAATTGACAATAAATTTGCTTATTAGAACGGTAAACCGAAAGGCGTGGACGCTCTGCCGTACCCTCTATTTTTTTGCGGATACGATAACGGATTCGCTGTCTGCGAGCGATTTTGTTGTTCGCCATGATATTTTTTAAATGATATTATTAAGAAAATACTATTTTTTACCTTTACCTGCTGTTTTACCAGCTTTACGGCGTAAGATTTCGCCTTGGAAACGGATACCTTTTCCTTTGTACGGTTCAGGTTTGCGGAGTGCACGGATTTTAGCCGCTATTTGGCCAATCAATTGTTTATCTGCACTTTGCAAAATGATGGTTGGCTGCGAGCCTTTTTCTGCTTTTGTTTCTATTTTCACCTCTTGAGGTATAATAAAAACGATAGGGTGAGAATACCCGACAGTTAAAGTCAATTTTTGGCCGATAGCCTCACATTTATAACCTGTACCGAACAACTCTTGTTTAGTCGTATAGCCTTCCGACACGCCTATTACCATGTTGTTGATTAGTGAACGGTATAAACCGTGCATAGCGCGGTGACGTTTTTGATTCGTAGGACGATCTACTTGAATTTCGCCCTCTTCAAGTTTCACCGAAATATCCGGATCTACTTGTTGCGTCAATTTTCCCTTAGGACCTTGAACCGTGACCAAATTAGTGGCATTAACCTCTAACTTCACGCCTGCAGGGAGTTTGATTGGTGCTTTACCTACGCGAGACATTTAATTATATTTAGAAATTACTATAAAAAATTTATAATATTGATTTGTTGTGGTTTGAATAAGTATCCCTGAGTACTCGTTGAGTATAGCCGACAGACAGTGTTTTGCGCACCATGTTTCTTATTAAACTATACCGAGATGACGAGGATTGGACTTTACTCTTAACACACCAGTAATTATTTCGTTTTTCAAGAAGTAAAAGAGAGAATTAAAATGCTTTCTTTTATTATTAAAAAAGGAAGAATATACTGTAAAAAATGACTGTATCCTTGTAGTACGGTTGAGGTACTTTCCTTATTAAAAAGGTGGGGAGGCATTTTTTAATAAACGTAGCAAAGCAATTCGCCTCCTACATTGCTGCGACGCGCGTCTTTGTCCGTCATTACTCCTTTTGAAGTAGAAACGATGCATACGCCTAAGCCATTGATGATACGCGGAATTTCGCCCACAGGTGCATATTTACGAAGACCTGGTTTGCTAAGACGCACTAATTTGCGAATAACAGGTTTTTTGGTGGTAGCATCGTATTTCAAGGCGATGAAAATTTTGCCTTGTTGTCCTGCTTCGCCGTCCTCAAATTTGTATTTCAAGATATAACCTTGAGTAAACAAAATTTCGGTCATGCGTTGTTTGACTTTCGACGCTGGTATTTCTACCACTTGATGTCCTGCCATTTGTGCATTACGGATGCGCGTCAGAAAATCTGCTATTGGATCGGTTACCAACATTGCGTTGAACTTTTGATTTGAAAATTAAAAGATTTAAATAAGTAGTAGCCTATAAAATAATTGCTTAACGATTATTTTGAGCCTTGCTTATGCTGCGATTTGCCGCAGGTGACCTACTAAGAAGTAGTAATTTAAAATAATTACGATTTTGAAACCCTGTTCAATAGGGTATTCTTTGTTAAAATGATAACACCGTGTTTATTTTGGCTTTGCCTAATCTACGATTTGCTGCAGGCGGCTTACCAGCTTGCTTTTTTAACACCTGGAATTTTGCCATCGAGTGCTAATTTGCGGAACATAACACGGCAGACACCGAATTCGCGCATATAACCTTTCGGACGGCCTGTCAAGCCACAGCGATTGTGTAAACGAACAGGGAGCGCATTGCGCGGCAATTTGTCTAGTCCTTCATAATCGCCTGCTTCTTTAAGGGCTTTATGTTTTTCTGCAAATTTTGCCACCATGCGTTCGCGTTTTAGTTCGCGGGCGATGATTGATTTTCTTGCCATGTTGGTAATTAATTATTATTTTTTTTAACGAATGGGAAACCAAATTCTTTTAATAAAGCGAATGCTTCGGCATCGGTTTTTGCGGTTGTCACGAACGTGATGTCCATACCTGTGATAGCACTTACTTTATCGATATTGATTTCGGGGAACATGATTTGCTCGGTAACGCCCATTGTGTAATTACCACGGCCATCAAATGCTTTGTCGCTAATTCCGCGAAAGTCACGTACACGCGGCAATGCCACATTGAGTAAACGGTCTAAGAATTCATACATTTGATTGTTACGAAGAGTAACACGCGCACCAATTGGCATATTCTCACGAAGTTTGAAATTCGAGATAGAAGTGCGTGCTTTAGTTGGTACTGCCTTTTGACCCGTGATAGTTGTCATTTCTTGGCAAGCGATGTCCACCAACTTTTTGTCAGCCGTCGCTTTACCTACACCTTGATTGACGCAGATTTTTACCAAGCGCGGTACTTGCATGACCGATTTATACTGAAATTGCTCCATCAATTTGATAGCAACTTCTTCACGGTACTTGTTTTTGAGACGTGGAACGTAAGACATTCTATTGTTTAAAATAATTAAGTACGAAATTGTTTTTTACTATAACGCGTTCGG
>JBEEMU010000461.1:0-5180 GCA_041192485.1 Bacteroidota bacterium
ACGCCGACTGAGCCGCCTGCTTATACGTTTAGTTCATTAACTGCCCCGTATTTGCATACGTTTAAACAGGTTATTGTAAATTCGCAGGGTTGCCGCGATTCTATTACTCATACAATTGTAGGCTCTGATAAACCTACTGCCGCTTTTACCTTTTCGCCAAGCACCACTTGTGCGCAATTTCCAGTACTGTTTGATGGAAATGGAGGGGCACCAGGCGCGAGCGGTTGCCCGATAAATGATGTGGTTTGGTCTTTTGGCGACTCTACGGTTTCCTATAGTCGTAGCTTGACGGCTAACCATATTTATAGCGACACAGCTTTGGCTTTTCCGAATGGTTGCTCGCGTTTCAAGCCTTGGCTGTTTGTTGAAAGCAATGGTTGCAGGTCGGATACAGCGCATAATGGCTGTGTGATTATAAACCCTGCTATTGCGAAATTTACGGTAGAACAGAATTGTAGCAATAGAATGTGTATAACGTTGCACGCCACGGATAATTTATTAGCCGAAAACAATTCAGCAGGTAGTAGTTTTGATTGGCAGATTACAAATGTAGCTAATGGGGGGTTAATAAGCGTTCCTAATGCTCCAAACCAACAGGTTTGCTTTCAAACAACAGGGCAGTATTTAGTGACCTTAACCGTAAGCGATATAAATTCGGGTTGCACACAAAGTGCTACAAAAACTATAACGATTGCAAACCCTGTTGCCTCAATGACGACAAGTGCAATGAGTGGTTGCGCACCCTTGCTACTACAGTTTGCAAGCACCTCGACGGATACCTTAAATATAGCGACTTATGCTTGGACGTTTAGCGGTGCGCCAGCTGGTGCTGCACCAATAATACTATATAGTGGCACTTCTTCGTCTAACCAAGGATATAGCTTATTTACAACACCCGGACTTTATACCACACCAATAACGCTTACCATTACAGACGTAAACGGCTGTGCGTTTAGCACAACAACGCCTAATAATGTTGATGTGCGCGGGTTAATTGTTGACTTTATAGCAACGCCTACCTCCGCTTGCGCACCCGCTACCATCAACCTAACAAGCACCTCCATTTCTTTGCCCGTAGGTAGCACGATAGCAAATACTTATTGGGATTTTGGTAATAACAGCGCACCAACGCTATACGATGCAACAGGCCCTACCGCCGCACTTCAAGTAGCTACGGCAAGTACTAATTGGGTAAAATTAGTGGTTGTAAACAGTTTGGGTTGCCGCGACTCCCTCACGCGCCTCACCGCGGCGGTTTATGGCACGTCGGCTATTTTTAATACTGATACGCTGCGTTGTACTAACCAAAATTTGGCTTTTCAAAACACCTCGTTTGGGCAAAGTGCTTTAACGTATAACTGGTCGTTTCCTGGTGCTAATATAACAAGCTCTTCCAATAGGGTTCCTGTTGGTATAAATTATCCGACAGAAGGCTACTACACCGTTTGTTTGACGGTTTCGCAAAATAACCCAATTGTTTGCTCGTCATCTATTTGCCAGCAAGTGCATATTGCCGACCCACATATTGCGTTTACTGCCGATACAACCGTTTCTTATTGTCCGCCTGCACTCATCAGTTTTACCAATCAATCTACGAATTGTACTGCTTACACTTGGCATATTAGAGATGACACAGGTGCGGAAATTAGCGTGTCAAACTTTGCAAATATGCAGTATGTTTTTACAAACCAGGGCAATTACACGGTTGTTTTATATGGCACAACTACTTCGGGCTGCCGCGATTCGTTGGTACGAACATCTTATATTCATATTAGCGGTCCTGGCGGTGCTTATTCCTTTACTCCATCAAGCGGCTGCGCTCCTTTAGATGTGGAATTTACCGCTTTCAATCTGATAGGAACAGACCAAGTAGCCATTTATGGGGGCGATTTTGATTGTGCGCAACCTTTGCAAATATTCCCTGTCACTAATACAACAGCAATAATACACCATATTTACCATTGTGCAGGTATCTATAATCCTGTATTGTATGTACAAAATGCAACAGGTTGTAACAGAATCATTGATTTTCAAATGCCCGTCACTGTAGATACCGTTTCAGGCGGACATGTACACCCAGGCGATACCAATAATGACGGCGTAGCCAATAATTTAGACTTGCTGCCTATCGCCCTATACACGGGCGCAACAGGGCCAGCGCGTTCTCCACAAAACACACAATGGACGCAAAGTTGTTTGAATGAATTGCCTTGGTCGGGCTATATTCAAAACACAACAACCAACCTAAAACATGTAGATTGCGATGGAAACGGCACGATTTTGCCTAATGATACCTTGGCTATTTTACAAAATTATGGTAGAACACACGCTCGACAGCCCTTAGTTGTTTATACAAATGTACCCACTATTAGCTGCGTGTTTCCAAGCGACACCGCTCGAAACGTAACCTATCCTTACACCTTGCAAAGTAGCATTAATGTGGGCGATGCCGCAAATCCAGCAACTAATATTGCAGGGCTTGCCTTTACAATCAACTACGATAGAACGTTAGCCGATAGCGCGTACATGAGTTTAAGCAATTTCTCGTGGCTCGGTGCGCCAAACGAACTCTATCATTTGCAACACGACGACGGACAAGGGCATTTAGACGTGGCCATTAGCCGCTTTGACGGCACCACGCGCAACGGTTTCGGACAAGTAGCCATTTGCAATTTCGTGATTACCGATAATATTATTGGGCGCGGAATAACAGGCTTGTCCTACCCGTTTAATGTGTCGGTTTCGGGTATAAAAGCCATTGATAACCAGAATATTGATAAACCGATGAATGGCGCGGCAATGCACACCGTTTTCACCAATATGATTTTGAATACGGTTGAAAACAGCTTATCGCAACGGGTGCATATCTTCCCGAATCCTTTAACCACACATCGTTTAAACATTCATACCGAAAACCTTGTTTGTACAGCCATACAGATTTCTACGATGCTCGGGCAGGTTATTTTTAGCGATGTAAATATAAATAAATCGCAGTTTATAGTAGATTTGCCCACACTTTCGGCAGGGGTTTATATCGTAGAAATGACAACGAATGGGGAGCGCGTGATGAAGAAGTTGGTTGTCGGTAACATAAAATAACAGTTACAATTGTTTTTCGTACTCTCAAACCTATAAAGTTTTCAAAAATTTTATAGGTTTGAGGGTTATTAATGATTTATATAAATAAAAAATAAAATATAGTTATTTTAGCTAACTATAATTAATAAAACTATGTGACCAATCGAAAAGTAAGCCCGACCAATTAATAAAACTGTGTGACCAATCGAAAAGTAAGCCCGACCAATTAATAAAGCTATGTGACCAATCTTTTTATAAACTAAAAAAGCATATTTTCATTTTCACAATTAAACCACAAACCCCGCCAACATGGGAACTTACCTCGCACTCGGTCTGCCAACCAAAATAAAAGCATCGGCCGCCGACCTCAAAAAGATAAAACTAACCGCAGCGCAAGCCGCCGACGCGATTGCGCGTGATGCCGTTGCCATTAATGACAATGATGTCTGGGAATTAACAGAAACAGACACGCTACTCACATGGAGCATCCGCCCCGAAGTGCTACACGCACACGCTGCTGATTTGCTGCAAAGCATCGGCGATTTGTATTATCCCGAAAGCGAACGCAAGCAAAAGCAAAAAAATTATGACTACAGCGAAGCGGTCAAAGCGATTCGGGAATGTGCCGATGGGCAAGCCATTATAGCCTTATCAAACGGCGAGGATTATACGCATTTCCAAACAGATAACTACCATTCGGACTATATTTATACGGGACATTTTTCAGATAATTTCCGCATAAAATATGAAACCACCCTATTTTTTATGGAAGGAAAGGTAAGCGCAGAAGGTATTGGCAATTACCCAAATCTACTGCGCAATTTGTGTGCTGCCGCGCTGCCCGATAATCCGCTCGCTAAAATGCTGTTCTTTTATATTACCGACTAAATTTCATCATGCAAACTTACCTCACTCAGCTCCTCGCCGACCTCAAAGCCGCCGAAACGGGCGAACGCCCCACTAAACCCGACTACAAAATACTTTACCCCGAACACCCCGCCGCCGACCCGCAGTACAAAGGCAGACTCGACTATATTATAGAATGGGAAATGGGTATCGTGTATAAACCAGCAGCGCTTTTTGGCATCGCAGCCGAAGCCTTCCCGCCTGCCGAAAAACTGGCTGCAGACCAAATCGAAAGCCTTATCGACGCTATATTGTCGCTATGGTACAGCTATAATATAACGGTAAATTTTCCCGAAAATGCCGACTCAACCGTCCTCTACAATTGGCTGCTCAATAAATGGGCAACAGGGGGCGAGAACGGTGGTTTTCCGCTTATGGACGAAGACGGACACTATGGTATGGAAACCTGTCATTACGGCACCGAAAACTGCATCTGGGGCGAGGCTTGCACTTGCAAAGACCTCGAAGACGACTGGGACGATATGCCCGAACAAACCCCCGAAGAAAAAGAACCCGAAGAAAAAGAAGATTACGAAAAAGGGCTTAAGCACCACCCTAACGGCGCTATTTCGTGGATAAACCCCGAACTTTTGGACGAAAACGGCAACTTTGACCCCGCTAAACTCAAAGGACGTTCTCCTGATAGCGATTTGCCATTTTAAACCTCCGAAGAAATGAGTGAAATCGGTGGCGACCCCAGTAAAGGTGCATCGCACTGTAGTATCCTTATAGACTGCGATGCGATGCACCTTAACCGACTTTTTTTATCATATTTCTACAAATACTGCGGTGCTACGCACCTCATCACTTAAAATATTACACTAACAAAAAAATCAAAAAAAAAACCTACCTTTGTCCCTCTAAGTTTACACTCCTCTTCCTCTTTTTCTTTTAAGACACCAAAATGATTCATCCCCCTTTGCGGCTCTTTTCCGTGTCGTTTACCCTCCCACCCGATTACGATGACGCGATGCTCCCAAAATCGACTGGACTTTGACGCTCGACAACGGCGATACCATCACCTTGCAGATTGCAGATATGCAGCTCCGCGAGTTGCTGCCCGCCATCAGCCCTAATTTGCGCCGATATGCCCTGCGCGACTGGTACGCCCTCAATCAAGACTCGTTTAAAGCCTATATTGCGGGCGGCGAAACCGAGCAACGCGCCCTCCTCGAACGCCTTTTGACCAATCAAAT